>CAZURM010000003.1:0-70045 GCA_964622945.1 uncultured Proteiniphilum sp. | reverse complement strand
AGCTTCAAGTTTCTTTTCTCTGCTATTCATTTTAATATATTACTTATTTAATCAGGTCTTTGGCTATGTTTACATTTGCATTTACATTTACATTTACTATTTCAATTTATCTATAAAAGTTTCTTAGCCCTGTTTGTAAAAAATCCACGTATTTGTCCACACTTTCATCATATGCATGGGCAGGTGAAAGAGGCTTACCCTGGTGATCAAGAACTATATAATAGGGTTGTGATTGTATCCCAAATTTATGACGTTGTAAATAACTCCATTTATCGCCAACAGTTCGTAGTCGACTGTTTTTGCCTCCCTCATCTACCTCAATAATTTCAGATAACCTGGTTCTTTCATCTACCATCAAAACAATAAATACAAATTCATCCTCAATCAAGTTCTTAACTCGATCTTCAGCAAGTACTGTTGCATCCATTTTGTGACAGTTTACACAACCATGCCCACCAAACTCAAGTAGTACAGGTTTTCCTTCTTTTGCTGCGTAAGCCATTCCAGTTTCATAGTCATCAAATATCTGTTTCATTGAATCATCTGTAAGCTTGAAGTCTTGAGTCGACAAAGGTGGAACAATTGCACTAAGCGGTTTTAATGGAGCACCCCACAAGCCGGGTATCATATATAAAGCAAAAGCAAGTGATAACATTGCCAAGGTCAACCTTGTTAGTGATATATACTTTAAATCGTTGTCACTTTTAAGTTTGATTTTTCCTAATAAATATATACCCAGAATTCCAAAAAGCACAATCCATAGAGCAAGGAAAACATCTCTGTTTAATATTCCCCATCCACTAGAAAGATCTGCGACAGAAAGAAACTTAAGAGATACTGCAAGCACTATGAATCCTAGGACAACCTTAACTGTGTTAAGCCAGCTTCCTGACTTTGGTAAAGTCTTAAGCCATGATGGGAAAATAGCAAACAGTGTAAACGGAATTGAAAGTGCCAATGCAAACCCAAACATACCTACCGTCGGAGCCATAAAGTTACCATGAGTAGCAGCATCAACAAGTAGCCATCCTATAATAGGACCAGTACATGAAAAGGATACAAGGGCTAAAGTAAATGCCATAAAAAAGAGGCTCAACCAGCCTTTGGAGCTATCCACCTTACTGTCCATTTTATTAGTCCATGAAGCAGGCAACACCAATTCAAAAGCGCCCATAAATGAAAAGGCAAAAGTGATTAGAAGAGCAAAAAATATTAAATTAAATACAGTACTTGTTGCAAGATTATTTAAAGCACTTGCCCCAAAAATGGCAGTAATAATAAGCCCCAGTGTTACGTATATTACAATTATTGAAAGTCCGTAAATGCTGGCATCTTGTATAGCTTTTCTACGACTTTTCTTATTCCTATTTAAAAAGAAACTTACCGTTATAGGTATCATCGGCCAAACACAGGGAGTAAGTAAAGCTGCAAATCCCCAAATTAATCCTTTTAAAAAAATGCTTATCAGAGATGCATTAATAAGATCATCACCATCGCTTAATGATTGTAACTCATTGATAACAGGTGTCCAAAGCACATCATTCCCCACTTGTGCTAGCGTGACATTTGAGGGGATATTACCATTTTGCGAAGATGATACTTCACCTGATTGGTCTATCTTTTCAATATCTGAAATTACTTCATAATTGGTGTCTGAAATTACTAATAATGCAGGGAGACTAGAATTGTTGAATGAAAAATCTTCTGGCAGTGGGGGAGTACATGTTAAATCATTACATGCCTGAGCACGCACATTACCAACAACTGAGAATGTTTCTTTATTAGTTACTTTCAGTCTCTGTGCAAATGTTACAGTATTAACAAATGAGCCTATTTCCATTTCAAAGATCTCATCGAACTTTACTGTTGCATTTTTATCTATTGCTTTAAAATCACCAATAGGTATGGCACCGTTAATTTCATCAAACTCAATTATTGTTGGATTAGGACCTCCTGCAGGGATTTCAGTATCATACATATACCAACCCTGTTCAACAGTAGCCTCTGCCAAAATATCAATTTCTCCGTTACCTACGTCCGAAAGTCTGAAATTCCAAGAAATAGGATTCTGTGCAAAACTTGTGACGGTAGAGATAAGAATCAGAACACCAATGCTGAATAGTCTGTTTTTTATTTTTCTCATAACTGTTTTATGATTATTTTCTTCTAACTGACAAAGTTAATAAACCAATATTAATATACTATGTTAATATCGATCATAAAAAACCCGGTTTCTATCTATTAACGTTAAAGAAACCGGGTTGTTCTATAAAATTGCAATATCTTGCTGAATGGTCTTATACAATACCTGCTTTTTCGTATGAAATACCCAAAGCATCAGCAACACCTCTACCGTAGGCAGGGTCAGCTTTATAGCAATTGCCAATATGACGTATTTTTATAATATCATCACTACAGCCCATATTACGTGCAGTGTTTTCAAATAACCTTTGTTGTTCATCGGAATTCATTAGACGGAAAAGTTTGCCCGGCTGTTCGTAATAGTTGTCATCATCTTCACGGAAATTCCAACGTTTGATATCACCGTCAACTTTTTGAACTGGTTCGTCATGCTCAGGTTGTTCTTGCCAAACATTATAACTGTTAGGTTCGTAATGCAGAGTAGCACCATGATTACCATCAATTCTCATTTGTCCGTCACGGTGGTAAGAATTGTACCCCTCTTTCACACCCTTTGGTTGATTTACTGGTATTTGATGATGATTTACTCCAAGTCTATAACGCTGTGCATCACCATATGAAAATAGTCTGCCCTGAAGCATTTTATCAGGAGAAAAACCAATTCCAGGTACAACATTAGCCGGATTGAAAGCGGCTTGTTCTACATCTTGGAAATAGTTATCCGGATTACGATTAAGTTCAAATTCTCCAACAGGGATAAGTGGAAAGTCCCCCTTATACCATACTTTGGTCAGATCAAAAGGATTATAAGGCATTTTTTCTGCCTGCTCTTCAGTCATAATTTGAATATACATCTTCCATTTTGGAAAATCACCGTTACCAATAGCTTCAAACAGGTCACGTTGATTACTTTCACGATCTTTTCCTACAGTCTGCTCCGCTTCAGCATCAGTCAGATTCTCTATACCCTGTTGTGTAACAAAATGGAATTTCACCCAATGGCGAACATTTTCTGCATTTATAAAGCTGAAAGTATGGCTTCCAAATCCGTGCATATGGCGAAAACTACGAGGAATACCTCGATCACTCATTGTTATAGTTACTTGATGAAGAGCTTCTGGCAAGCTTGACCAAAAATCCCAGTTGTTGTTAGGACTACGCAGATTTGTATGAGGATCACGTTTAACAGCATGATTCAAATCTGGAAATTTTAATGGATCCCTAAAAAAGAACACCGGAGTGTTGTTACCCGCC
Organism: uncultured Proteiniphilum sp.; assembly: GCA_964622945.1. Lineage (GTDB taxonomy): Bacteria > Bacteroidota > Bacteroidia > Bacteroidales > Dysgonomonadaceae > Proteiniphilum. Next base: position 66,649 of record CAZURM010000003.1, on the reverse strand, counting down.
AAATCCCAGTTTCCTTCCTCAGTATAAAATTTCATTGCAAATCCTCGAATGTCTCTTTCTGCGTCTGCGGCACCTCTCTCTCCTGCAACGGTTGAAAAGCGAACAAACATTTCAGTCTGTTTTCCTATTTCAGAAAACATCTTCGCTTTGGTGTACTGTGTAATATCGTGTGTTACTTTGAATGTACCAAAAGCACCTGAACCCTTTGCATGCATTCTTCTTTCTGGTATCACTTCTCTGTCAAAATGAGCCATCTTTTCAAGAAACCAAACATCCTGTAGCATCATTGGACCACGAGGACCAGCTGTCATTGAGTCCTGATTATTTCCTACCGGTGCACCGGCGACAGTGGTCATTTTCATTTGATTTTTCTTGTCTTTTTGTTTTTTTAGTTCTTCTGCATTCATAATCTTAATTTATTGTTTATTTATTTTTTTAATATCAGTATTAATACTAATCTAATTCCGTTATATCAAAATCTAAAAAATAGTATTAAAGTTATTTGTTTTCTGTGTACTTCCCGTTTATGTGCACTTTAATTGACTTTATTTCATAATTAGGAATTTCATTTTTTCTGAAAAAATTCTCAAGCAGCTCATCTAGATCTTCATTTACATAATCTATAATCTGCTGATCCTCTTCAATATATAAATGATGATGATTTTCAACTCGCCAATCGTATCTAATTGTGTCACCCGAGGTACGTACTTTAGTTATAACACCGGTATCGACAAATGTATCAAGTGTTTTATAAATAGTACCTGCAGAAATATTTGGGTTTTTTTTGTGAACAGCATCAATAACTTGTTGCGCATTAGGATGATTTTTTAGTGAAAAAACAGTTTCCAAAATGCTAACTCTCTGAGGTGTTATTTTTAAGTTTTTGTCTTTTAATATATCTCTAATCTGTTTTCCTATCATTTAATTATTATAAAAATTCCATACTATACTGAATAAACTACTAGATAGTACTGATTACTATATAGTAACAAAATGCACATGAAAAAGTTTACTAACTACTGTTAATTATTGAGGTCATTGACTCAAGGTTTAATATTTGCTATCTTTGCGTCAATATTTAGAATTTTTGATATTATATATGCACGAAAGTTTTCAACAATCTTTTGTTCATAACTTATGAGGAACATTTGTCATTAAAATTCTTTTACGAGAAAATTACCCCTTAACTTTACATATCTTTAAAAAAGCAAAACCTAAATAAATGGAGAAACAGAAACGTAAACCATCAGTCAAAGTAGTCGAAAAAACAGTTGTAGCACCCGATATTGGAAAATTACCTCCACAGGCCAGAGAACTTGAAGAGGCCGTGCTGGGTGCTTTGATGCTTGAGAAAGATGCTTATTCAATTGTAGGAGAGATATTAAAATCTGAAAGTTTTTACGATCCAACACATCAGCTAATTTATGGAGCTATTCAGGGTTTATCAATGCAACAAAAGCCTGTTGATGTGCTAACAGTCGTTGAAGAGCTCAAACTTCGTGGTGAACTTGAAGCCGCTGGAGGTGCGGTGCATATAGCTGAGTTATCAGAAAAGGTTGCCTCTGCAGCGCATGTTGAGTACCATTCTAGAATAATTGCACAGAAATATCTTGCACGTGAACTTATATCATTTTCTTCTGAAGTATCACAAAATGCATTCGATGAAACAGTTGATGTTGATGACCTTATGCAGGAAACAGAGGGTAAATTATTTGAAATTTCTCAACGCAACGTAAAAAAAGATGTTATTCAAATAAATCCTGTAATTAAAGAGGCTATGGATAATATTCAGCTTGCAGCAAATCGCAAAGATGGAATGAGTGGTCTTCCAACAGGATTTAAAGATTTAGATAAACTTACTTCCGGGTGGCAAAATTCAGATTTGATTATTATCGCCGCGCGTCCTGCTATGGGTAAAACAGCATTAGTTCTCTCAATGGCAAAGAATATAGCACTTGATTACAAACAACCTATTGCTATTTTTTCACTTGAAATGTCAAATGTTCAACTTGTCAACAGGCTGATTGTGAATGTTTGTCAGATAAAAGGTGAAAACATAAAAAGTGGTCGGTTGACTAATGACGAATGGGAGCGATTAGATAAGAACCATAAATTACTTTATAATGCTCCTATCTATATAGATGATACTCCCAGTTTGTCTGTTTTTGAACTTCGAACAAAAGCACGACGTCTTGTTCGTGAACACCAAGTTAGATCAATCATTATAGATTATCTACAACTGATGAATGCCAGTGGAATGAGTTTTGGTAGTCGAGAACAGGAGGTAAGCATGATTTCTCGATCATTGAAAGGTTTAGCAAAAGAGCTTAATATTCCAATTATTGCACTATCGCAATTAAATCGTGGAGTGGAAACTCGAACTACCCAAGAAGGTAAACGTCCACAATTGTCAGATCTTCGCGAATCGGGAGCAATTGAGCAGGATGCCGACATAGTTTGTTTTATTCATCGCCCTGAATACTATCAACTTACTCAAGATCGAGAAGCAAATCCAACGAAAGGCCTTGCAGAAATTATCGTAGCCAAACATCGTAATGGACCAACAGGAGTAGCAGAGATGCGATTTGATAATGAATATGCACGTTTCCAAAATATGGATGATTATACTGTAGGACAAAAATATGTAGAACTTCCCTCCAAGATGAATAAAAATCAGAAGTCAGATACCCAACCAGCAACTGGATCTTATGACGCATACCACGATTACAATATTTCTTCGCAGAAAGGTTCTTCACCATTTTAATTTACAACTTTATTTATTTATACAAGGATTGATTATTTTTTCAGAAAAATAGATATATAATTGTGTTAAAATTGCTCTAATTACTGTAAAACAACTGTAACACAGAATGACATGAACTGTGTTTTGAATAATATTAGTATTTTTGTACTCCAATATTTTCGGAACAGTCATATAAAGTAATATAAATAATGAGTGATTCTCTTTGGTTTAGTAAAATATTAGCAGTTGTTCTTTTGTTTTTCTTAGGACTTCAAGCGCTGGATGCTCAAAGCAATCAATACGAGACCGTTATTGTTGATGGACAATCATATTATAGGTATATTGTACAACCAGGAGAAGGGCTTTATGCTATATCTCGCACTTTCTCTGTTTCCGTTGCCGATATCCTGAGAAGTAATCCCGGTGCAAATCAGGGACTGAGTAATGGTCAGGAACTTCTTATTCCAATTTCAGGAGACAATTCTCAATCTACACAAAATAGCACCTTAAATAGTTTGATATCACCAAATGAATCAGCTATTGATCAATCTTTTCCAACTGATCAAAACCAAAATTTCAGACATACTGTTGTCAAGGGCGAAACTGTCTTTAGTATATCGCAGATGTATAATACTACTGTAGAAGATATTTACCGACTTAATCCCAATGCAAGAGAAGTAATATCTATAGGTCAGGTATTAACTATCCCTCAAAGACGTATAATAAGTGAGGTGAAAGAGGAAAATTATCGTTATCATACTATACTGCCAAAGGAGACACTTTATTCGGTTTCAAGAACATATTCTTTGCAACCGGAAGATGTAATGGTTGCTAACCCAGGTCTATCCGTTGAAACATTTCAAGTAGGACGAACAATACGAATCCCTTTTTTTGAATCAAATGTTGTAATTACTTCATTTGAAACACAGTCAGCACAAATAACTCATAATGTTAGAAGGGGTGAAACGCTTTACAGCATCTCTCGTCAATATAGTGTGGCAGTTGGTGAAATAGAAGCAGCCAACCCAATGCTTGCCGGTGGTTTGAAACCAAATATGGAACTTGTAATTCCTGTTAGCAATAACGCTTTGGAAAGTGCTACTCATAGAGTTGAAAATGATGTAAACCGATTATTAACCCAACGTCAAGATCCACAAAGAGTTGATATTATTAAAGTAGGGCTTCTTTTGCCTTTTCTTGATGAAAGTGGTGGAGCTCATTTGCGTTTACAGGAATATTATGAAGGCTTTCTTTTAGCAGTTGAAGATCTAAAAAATAGGGGAGTAAATCTGGAATTATACGTTTTTGAAATTGGTATAGGAGATAATACTAAAAAGCTAGAAAGTCTGCTTGAGACCCTTGAGATGCAATCATTAAATTTGATAATTGGTGGAGTAAGTGACGCTCAAATTAGAACTCTTTCAGATTTTTCTAAATCCAATAATATTAAATATGTTGTTCCTTTTTCACAAAGCAATGGAGAAGTATTGAATAATGGTAATATTTTTCAAGTGAATCCTCTTCCTAAATCACTTAGTGATAATGTACCAGAAGTTTTCATAGAAACTTTTCGCAACTCAAATATAATTTTTGTTAGTGGAGGTCAGAATGATAAAATAGAAATTCTTTCACAAATTCAAAATGGCCTGAGAAGCAACAATATCAGATACGAAACAATTAGTGTTACAAGCACTTTAAGCACCTCAATCCTAGCTTTACTCAGCTCGAGCAGAGAAAACATTATTATACCAACAAGCGGTGATTCGAACACTCTTCGACGAATTATTGATGAGTTGAAAAATGTACAGGAGTCTAACTCTAATTACGTAATCAGACTTTTTGGTTATCCTGAATGGCAAACTTATTCAAGCTTAATTAATGAGTATCATCATTTTGGTACATACATTTACACTCCTTTTTTTGTTGATGAAAGCAATACTACAACCAGAGAATTTAGGAATAGATTTAATAGATGGTATGGAAGAAATCTACTTGACACAAATCCAGAATACGGTATGTGGGGATATGACACAGGTCTGTTCTTTCTTACAGCGATGGATAGGTATGGTGAAAATTTTGATGAACAAATTGATAGAGTTCAGGTCAATTCATTACAGTTTCCATTTCATTTCAAAAGATTAAATAATTGGGGCGGATTTATAAATTCAGGTCTTTATTTTATTTATTACAACACAAACGGTAGAATTGAGAAAATGAATAAAAGCAGATGAAACGTTTATTACTTATCCTACTTTCCTTAATACTGTTTTTCTCTGATAATCTTTTCGCTCAAAGAGAAGTGTTCCCGGGTGAGTTATATTTTGGTGGAGGAGTAGGTGTAAATGCTGCTCGTGTAGATTTTTTACCCGTTGTTCCTCAGACTACTAAGATGGGGGTATTAGGAGGTGTTGCCGTAAAATATATCTCGCAGAATCATTTAGGATTATTAGTTGAAGCCAATTATGCACAGCGTGGATGGGAAGAGGAGTTCAATTCTGAGTCAGACTTCTCTTACAACAGGACTTTGAATTATCTGGAGATACCATTTATGACCCATGTGTACTTTGGAAACAAAACACGTTTTGTTTTTAATTTTGGTCCTCAAATAAGTTTTCTTCTCAATGATAAGCAGAATATGAGTCAAGCACTTGCTGATGAGATTGGAGCTCGCAAAGAAACAAATCCTGACACCAAAGTAGGTTATCAATACAATAGTATTACTGAAATGCAAAAAGTGGATTATGGGTTGATAGGTGGAGTAGGTGTAGAATTGCATACAGTAATGGGTGTTTTCGATTTAGAAGGAAGATATTATTTTGGGCTGGGAGACCTCTTCACCAGCAGAAGGAGTAAGGATGCATATTTTGGACGATCAGCACATCGTCTGATTGAAGGAAAGCTGACTTATTACATACAAATCCGATAAATATTTTATTTTTTACAAAAATGCAGCTTTTATTTTGAACAAAAACATATGAATGTATGTTCATATATCAATAAAACAATTATGCTATAAAAACAACTAAGTAATTGTATGGAAATAGGGGAGATTATGAAAATAAAAAATAGGAAAATAGACAGTTCTCAATTTGAAGAAGCAGCCTATCTTCTTAAGGCATTATCACATGAAACCCGCCTATGTGTAATTATGCAGTTGTCTCAAGCAAAAGAGTTATCTGTTAGCGAGTTACGAGAAAATTTAGGATGCGAACAATCTTTGCTTTCTCATCATCTTACAGACATGCGAGCAAAAGGTATTTTAAACTGTAGAAGGAAAGGTAAAAACAGCCTTTATTCACTAAAAGATAAGCGAGTTGTAAATATGCTAAAGTGCGTAATGAATTGTGATGATATTGATTACGATTTACCATTATCGGTTATCAGTGAGAGAAAACTCAACTAAAATACACGTATAAAATTATCATAACGGTAAGGTAAAGAAAAAAATAGAATTGATTAATGAGAAATTTTTTATTAAAACATTGGCTTAAAATTGTAGGCATAGCTGCAGGATCACTGGGAGGTTATATCTATTATTATTATGTGGGCTGTGTAAGTGGTACTTGTCCTATAACATCTAATCCATACAGAATGACCCTTTATGGCGCACTTTTAGGTTATCTTTTGTTCAGTATGTTTTCGGATGTTAAAGTTCAGAAAAAGACAGTAGAGAATAAATTAAAAAACTTCGATAATACAGATAAAAACAAATAACTATGACAATGAAAAGAAAAGGCATATTACTAATGGTTGCAGCAATAGCTATCACACTGACAGCATGCAATCGTCATAGTCAAAACAATAATTCAAATTCAAAAGGAACAAACACAATAAATACAGAGAATAATATGACAACAACAACAGCAAAAACAATTCATTTAACTAGAGCTGACTTTTTAAACAAGGTTGCAAATTTTGAAAAATCTCCCGATAAATGGGTCTATTTGGGTGATAAACCTGCAATTATTGATTTTTATGCCGATTGGTGTGGACCCTGTAAGATGATTGCACCTATTTTGGATGAACTGGCGGAAGAGTATGATGGTCAGATTTATATCTACAAAGTAGATACTGAAGCAGAGCAGCAGCTAGCAGCCGAATTTGGTATTCGTAGTATTCCTTCGTTGCTTTTCGTTCCGATGGACGAAGCGCCACAAATGGCTCAAGGAGCATTGCCTAAAGATGCTTTCAAACAAGCAATTGAGGAGGTTTTATTAAAAAAATTATAATCTGAGTAAATATGAATCAAATGTTCTATGAAAGCAGAAGTAAATACGGATTTGATACGACCGTAATCAAACTATCAGAAATTATTGTTGATGGTGGGTGGAAAGTAATTCAGGTTTTAGATTTGCAGGAAATAATGAAAAAAAATGGAAAAGAGATTCTTTCTGTGAAAGTAATTGAATTATGTAAACCGGATTATGCGTATCGAATGTTATCTGATGACAAACTTAGAATATATTCAAATATGCTTCCGTGTCGTATTGCGGTCTATGATAAAGCAGATGGCAGTACCTGGGTTTCTCGAATGAATGCAGAAATGCTTTCTGCTCAAATAGGAGGAGTAGCTCAGGAAGTTATGACAGGCGCTTTTACTGATGCAGAGCTATTTATAAAAAAGGTTTCAGTAGATTAATTATTTTTTATTACTTTTAATCAACTTGTTGTGTAAAAAGGGTGACTAGTTACTAGTCACCCTTTTTAATTGTGTGCTACCCTATTTTTAATTCACACTTTTTGTAAAGATATATCAGGACAAGATATACACATAATTCGGTATCGGCTTATTACCGGCTTATATCTCCCTTATATTCCGCTTATATATACCTTATATAAATATATGCCTATAATAAAGAAAATACATGCCTAAGATAAACGGATAAATACTTAAGTTAGATTGGATAAAGGATTCTTAACATATAATGGAAACGCCTGACATTTAATATCACTATAACTTATACATATACTATAATCTCATAATATGAATATTGACTTTTTTTTCAGTACTTTTGTTCTTCAAAATCAGAGCTGAAAAATGAAGGACAGAAAAAATTGGGAGATAATGTCACCAGTGGGCTCTTACGAGTCACTGATTGCAGCCATACAGGGCGGAGCAAATTCAATATATTTTGGTATTGAGGGATTGAACATGCGTTCTAAATCATCTAATAATTTCACTATAGATGATCTACATAATATTGCAAAAATTTGTCGAGAGAATAATCTAAAGAGCTACTTAACTGTCAACACGATTATTTATAATAATGACTTGACGTTAATGCGCAAGGTTGTTGATGCGGCAAAGGAAGCAAACCTTTCTGCAATTATTGCGGCCGACGTGGCTGTCTTAATGTATGCTCGTTCTATTGGGATAGAGGTACACCTATCAACGCAGTTAAATATCACTAATACTGAGTCTTTAAAGTTTTATGCACAATATGCTGATGTGGTTGTGCTTGCCCGTGAGTTGAACCTTGATCAGGTGTCAGCTATTCATAAAGATATTGTAGAGCAACAAATCAAAGGCCCTGGTGGTAAACTTATTCAAATTGAGATGTTTGTACACGGTGCTTTATGTATGGCTGTTTCAGGTAAATGTTATCTTAGTCTCCACGAGAAAAATCTCTCAGCAAACAGGGGAGAGTGTAATCAGATATGCCGCAGATCATATACTGTAAAGGATAAAACAAGTGACATAGAGCTTGAGATTGATAATGAGTATATTATGTCGCCTAAGGATTTGAAAACCATTCATTTTATTAATAAAATGATGGATGCAGGGGTTACTGTTTTTAAGATAGAAGGGCGTGCCAGAGGTCCTGAATATGTTCGTATTGTTACATCCTGTTATAGAGAAGCTGTAGAGTCTTATTGTAATGGTACATTCACACAAGAGAAGATTGATGATTGGAATGAAAAGCTATCGACAGTATTTAATCGAGATTTCTGGGATGGGTACTATTTAGGTCAGAGACTTGGTGAATGGACACACCGTTATGGTTCTGGTGCAACTAAACGAAAAATATATGTAGGGAAGGCTGTTAAGCATTTTGGCAACTTGAGTGTGACGGAGTTTCTTATAGAAAATGAATCAGTTAAGCCGGGCGATGAATTGTTAATAACAGGACCAACTACAGGGGCTGTATTTGTTACAGCAGAGGATATTCGTGTTGACCTAGAAACTACAAATGAGGCGGTAAAGGGTGATTATTTTTCAATAAAAACAAATGAGAAAATAAGACCTAATGATCAGCTATATAAAATGGTCATTGCTAATCGTAGGGGTGTAGCACACGAAAGATAGACTTTTTATTGTTGAAAATAAACATAAGTTTACGTTGATTAATATAATTATGGTGTATCTTTGCAAAACACATTCATTCATAAACAATCGATATGTTTAAAAATTCAAATTTGAAAAAATCTACTGCACTGTTGATGGTTGTGGCAGTATTGTTTGCTAGTTGTTCAAGTTCAACGCTGATTCAGTCAAATCCAAGTGGTGCAAGAGTTTATATGAATGAAGAGTTTCTTGGTGTAACTCCTTTTTCATATTCTGACACAAAAATTGTAGGCAGTACCACATCGCTGCGTCTTGAAAAAGAGGGTTATGAACCCTTATATACTTATATCTCACGAAATGAGGAGGCTGATATAGGTGCAATTATCGGTGGTCTTTTAGTTTGGGTACCATTCCTTTGGACAATGAAATATAAGCCAGTTCATACTTATGAATTGAAACCCTTAGGTAATGCCTTTCAAGCTAAAACTATAACAGACTCACTTGGTAATGAGTATATCTCGGGTGTACTTGAGTGATTATAAGATAGTTTTTTTATTCTTCTTTAAACCAGTCAGAGTACATTAGATAGTTTTTTGCTATTTTTTGATTCATTTCTTTAGACTGTTTAGGATCAACCTCTTTTACAAATTTTGCAGGTACCCCGGCGTAAATACTGCCAGGTTCTACTTGTGTACCACTCAGGACAACTGAACCTGCGGCAATAATTGCACCTTCACCTACCACTGCGTGATCCAGTACAACAGCCCCCATTCCAATTAATGCGCCAGCTTTTATTTCGGCACCATGAATTACAACATTATGGCCAATAGAAACATCATCGCCAATGATAGACACCGATTTTTGGTATAGAGTATGAATAACTGTGCCATCTTGTACATTTACACGGTTACCTAAGCGTATTGAGTTTACGTCGCCTCTAAGTACAGCATTGAACCATATGCTGCAATCACGGCCTATTTCTACATCTCCAATGATTGTAGCATTATCTGCAAGGTAGGTGTTTTCTCCAATTTTAGGAGTGAAACCACGAACTGATTTTATGAGAGCCATAGTTTTATAATAAGAAAGTAGAGTCAGTTTATTTTAGTTCAAACCAATACTCACTACTTTTGATAAGTTATTGATTTGAATTAAATTGGTGCTGTTTTATATTTCAGCCAAGCTTTTTCTTCTTTATTGAGATGTTTTTTCAACTTGTTGTAAACCATCTTATGGTAATTATTAAGCCATTTTTTCTCCTTTTTTGTTAGAAGTTTCTTTGATATTGGTTTGGTGTCAATTGGACAAAGGGTGATTGTCTCAAAATTATAAAATGCACCAAATTCTTCAGTTTCCTGATATTTCTGTGTTACAATCAAATTCTCAATACGAATACCATATTGATGTACGCGGTAAACACCCGGCTCGTTGGAAGTTACCATGCCCGGCATTAATTGAGTAGGGTTTTCTTCAAGTCGTATGTTTTGCGGCCCTTCATGAACATTCAGAAAATGACCTATACCGTGACCTGTGCCATGCCAGTAGGTGAGGCAGTTGTCCCATAATGCCTTGCGAGCAAATGCGTCTAACTGTGAGCCTCTTGTTCCTTCGGGATAAATAGCTGTAGCCAATGCAATATGCCCTTTTAACACATTGGTATAATCAGCTTTCATCATTTTGGTTAGTTTGCCGGCAGCAACTGTACGAGTAATATCAGTTGTACCATCTTTATACTGTCCGCCAGAGTCAATCAGAAGTAATCCTTCAGGCTTTATAGTTGAGCAGGATTCAAGAGTTGCGTTATAGTGAACTATAGCGCCGTTTCCTGCATAACCTGCAATCGTTCCGAAACTTTCGCCTACAAAAAGATCTTGTTGAGAACGATATTCAAGCAGCTTTTCTTGAACCATAACCTCAGTTACTTCACCCGTAGGAATAGCCTCTTCTAGCCACATGTAGAATTTAACAAGAGCTACTCCATCTTTGATCATAGCATTACGAAAGCCTTTTAGCTCTGTATTATTCTTAATGCTTTTCATCAAGTCAACAGGGGATGGAATATCAATAATCTTGCAGGACTCAGGTATTGTTTGATGAAGCTTCCAGTTGATCTTATTTCCTGTTATACAAATTGTATTGTTTTTCGTAAGATTGGCAACATATTCAAATATATCATTGTAGTTTGCTATTTTAATACCCTGTTCCTTATAATGATAAGACATCTCATCACTTATTTTGTCAGGATCGATAAATAGCACTGTTTCATTTTCTGAAACATACGCATAAGCAACCGCTACGGGGTTATATTCAACATCATTTCCCCTCATGTTGAAAGTCCATGCTACAGCATCAAGTGTAACAATTATAATTCCATCAGCTTCTATTTTTTTTAGCTCAGCATTAATACGATTAATTTTATTTTTTATCGCTTCACCGGCAACTTCCACAGGAAGTGTGAATATCTGATTCTTTGGGATCTCAGGCCTGTCGGTCCTGATAACTGAAAAAGGATCATAATCGGCATCCAACTTAATATTTTTAGATTCCAGCTTATCTTTTAAAGTTTTTGCATCAGATGAAGCATAAACTAAACCATCTATGCCAACTGTTCCTCCACTGCCTACCTGTTTTATTATCCAGTCTGTCATGTCAGGAGTATCAGATTGTCCCATTTTGAAGAGATCGAATCCTGTATCTTTCAACTCCTCTGCTGCTTGCAAGAAATATCGAGAATCAGTCCAAACGCCTGCCTTATCTTTGGTTATAACAGCAGTGCCTGCCGACCCACTAAAGCCACTTATCCATTTTCTAGATTCCCAATATTTTGGTGGATATTCACTAAGATGAGCATCTGTGCTTGGTACGATAAATGCATCCAAATTGTTCTCATCCAAAAATTGACGCATGGCATATAGTCTTTCGGGTATTTCGTTTGTTTTCATATTCTCATTTTGATTTAGCTTTTGAAACAACAAATATACTAAATTGTTCTTATATTTGAATTTGAAAAAGAGCTGAATTGCTGATCAAATGTAGGTGATATTTTATAAATAAATAAGTCGTAAAAAATTATAAGTTGAGATAAATTAATTTGAAAATGAAAACAAAAATAAAACTCTCCAATATGAGATTTCATGCATACCATGGTGTTTTGCCTCAGGAAAAAATAATAGGTGGAGATTTTGCTGTGAATCTACTTATTGAAGTTGATTTAACGGATGCATGTAATTCTGATGATGTTGATGATACCATAAATTATGCTGATGTATATGATTTGGTAAAGGAGGAAATGAATATTGCCTCTCAGTTGCTTGAACATATTGCCGGTCGTATCTATAGGAGAATTATTGTGGAATACCCTAAAGTTTTATCTTTGGAAGTGGCTGTTGCTAAGCTGAATCCACCTATAAATGGAGAGATGGAAAAGGCTGAGATAGTGATAAATAATTAATCGGTAACTGTAAACTTTTTCATATCTTTGTCATAAAATTCGAATTATGGAAGATAGTTTTGATGACATAGTGTATTCTGATGATACTAATATGGCTCAAACTTTAGCAGATGATAACGTGCTGCAAGAAGAACATCTTGTGTTGCGCACAGAAAATCTGGTTAAAAAGTATGGCAAAAGAACAGTTGTCAGTCACGTTTCAATTAAAGTGAAGCAGGGTGAGATTGTTGGTTTGCTTGGACCAAATGGTGCGGGGAAGACCACTACATTTTATATGACTGTGGGGTTAGTTGTTCCGAATGAGGGTGAGATATTTATAGGGGATGATAATATTACTAAATTTCCTGTCTATAAGCGAGCGCAGAAGGGTATTGGGTATCTTGCTCAGGAAGCTTCAATATTTAGGAAAATGTCAGTTGAAGATAATATAAAATCTGTTCTTGAGTTCACTGATAAATCTCGTAAGGAACAGGAGGAAAAACTAGAGAGTTTGATTGCTGAATTTGGTTTGGAGAAAGTTCGCAAAAATAAGGGAGATCGACTTTCAGGAGGTGAGCGTCGACGTGTTGAAATTGCCCGTTGTCTCGCTATCGACCCCAAATTTATAATGCTAGACGAACCTTTTGCAGGTATCGACCCTATTGCCGTTCAGGACATCCAATCTATTGTTGCTCAGCTAAAATACAAAAATATTGGTATCCTGATTACTGATCATAATGTTGATGAAACGTTAAGTATAACCGATAGAGCTTATCTGTTGTTTGAAGGAAAGGTGTTATTTCAGGGTACTGCTGAGGAGTTAGCAGAGAATCCTATAGTTAGGGAGAATTATTTGGGACGTGATTTCGAATTACGTAAAAGAGTTTTTGATATTCTTTAATTATTCTATGGCAAGATTGTTATCAATAGATTATGGTAAAAAAAGGACCGGTATTGCTGTTAGTGATCCACTTCAGATAATTGCCAATGGTCTTACAACTGTGGAAACGTCTAAATTACTTGATTTTATTGAAGATTATATCAGTAAAGAGGAGGTTGAGCGTATTATTGTTGGTCTTCCTAAGCAGATGAACAATGAGCCATCTGAAAATATGAAACGAGTAAAACCATTTGTTAATCGTTTAAGAAAGCTTTATCCTAACATATTGATAGAGTATTATGATGAACGCTTCACGTCTAAGTTAGCTCACCAAGCAATGATTCAAGGAGGATTGAAAAAAAAAGATCGTCAAAACAAAGAATTAGTAGATGAAATAAGTGCAACCATTATCCTGCAGGGATATATGGAAAGTAAAAGAAAATAGATTATGATATTACCTATATATATATATGGACATCCGGTACTTAGAAAAATGACTAAGGATATTAATCCGGAAAACTACCCCAATCTTAATGAGCTTATTGATAATATGTTTGAAACAATGTATCATGCTGAGGGAGTAGGGCTTGCAGGACCACAGGTTGGTTTGGAAGATAGAATTTTTGTTGTGGATTTATCGCCTCTTGCCGATGATGATAACCCTGAATTTAAAGATCTCAAGAAAGTATTCATAAATGCAAATATCACAGAGCGAACAGGTGATATGACAATAATAGAAGAGGGATGTTTAAGTATTCCCGGTATTCATGAGAAAGTGGGTCGAGAGGATGAAGTAAGAATTGAATATCTTGATGAAAATTTGAAGCCTCAAAATCAGATGTATAAAGGTTATATGGCACGCGTAATACAGCATGAATATGACCATCTTGACGGAATACTATTTACTGATAAAATATCATTACTCCGCAAAAGAATGATTAAAAGTAAACTCTCAAATCTTGAGAAAGGGAGAGTTAATTGTGATTATAGAGTAAAAACGGTGAAATAATAAAAATATATACTATCTGTTTTCAGTTAATTGTTTTGCAGCTTTCTCATCTAAAAACCACAATAGATTCCCTGTTTTTGGTTGCACTAGTGCCGCAGGATATTTTTTTTCTGATTCCACTGGTTGTTCAATAATTTCTCTGATTTTATCTGCCTTATTTTCACCAGTAACTAAAAATGCAACATTCTGTGCAGCATTAATAACTGATCCTGTTATACTGACCCGCTTTTGGCCAGTTGTAGGATGTGTTGCAACAACACAGTTGCTGCTACTATTCCATAGCTCAATTTCGTGAGGAAAGATAGATGCGGTGTGTCCATCATCTCCCATACCTAATATAATTATATCAAAGGCTGGTATACCATTAACAACTTTTACTTCATCGTTTAGTATGTTTCCGTAAGCTATAGCTTCATCTACAGGATTATTCTCCCCACTAATACGAAAAATATTTTTTAGAGGTACTGTAATATTATCAAACAGATGCTCCTTGGTCATCTTAAAGTTACTCTCATTGTCGGATGGGGGCACACAACGTTCATCACCCCAAAAGAACTTTATTTTTGTCCAATCTATTTCATGTTCAGGTAATTCAGACCAAAAGTTGAACAATGATTTAGGAGTTGATCCTCCGGATAGAGCGATTGTAACACTTTCTTTTGTTGATATAATATCTTTTAACCACTCTGTAAATGAATGGTTTAAATCTTGTGACGTTTTAAATATATTTAATTTCATACATCAATTTTTGTTATTAAGTATCATAATTCACAATAAACACCATCTTCTGCTAGATTCTTACAGGGGTATCGCCATGTATATTCTTTGCCCTCAATCAATTCGTCTGCAACATCAGGACCCCATGATCCAGAGGGATATCCATGGAGAGGTGCATCTTTATCGTTTTCCCAGTAGTCAAGTATTGGTTGAACAAATTTCCAGGTTTCTTCGACTGCCTCACCTTGCATATAAAGCATATTATCTCCAGACATACAGTCGAGTATCAAGCGCTCGTAAGCACCTGGTATATAATGATCATTAAGCTCAGAGTAATGAAAATCCATATTAACAGACTTTACCTCATATCCGTTACCGGGAACCTTCATACCTGTTTTTAGCAAAATGCCTTCGTCAGGTTGAATCCTAAGGATTAACTGATTGTCAGAGTGAGTTGATTCATCTGCCTGTTTGAAAAGTTTTTGTGGTGATGGTCTAAAATGAATTACAACTTCTGAAACATGTGTGGGCAAACGCTTGCCGGTACGTATATAAAATGGAACACCTTCCCATCGCCAGTTGTCGATGTAGATCTTCAGTGCAGCATAAGTTTCTGTTCTGGATTGAGGGTCAACATTAGGCTCTTCTCGATAACTTTTATAATGTTTACCTCTTACAGTTGCCTCAGTGTATTGTCCACGTATTACATTTTTTCTCAAATTCTCTTTGCTAAATGGACGAAGTGAACGAAAAACTTTCATTTTCTCGTATCTTACATCCTCTGGCGTTATTTTTGCCGGAGGTTCCATAGCAATTAAAGAAAGTACTTGCAACAAGTGATTTTGAATCATATCACGTAGTGCACCTGCTCCATCATAATATCCACCTCTGGACTCTACTCCAATACTTTCTGACGCGGTTATTTCAACATGCTTAATAAAGTTTCTGTTCCACAATGGTTCATATATGCCGTTAGCAAAACGTGTAACCATAAGATTCTGTACGGTTTCTTTACCTAAATAATGGTCAATTCTATAAATCTGATCTTCATTAAAAAAATCTAACAGTTGATTGTTTAGTGAAACTGCAGACTGGAGATCGTGTCCAAAAGGTTTCTCAATAATGAGTCTTCGGAAGCCTTTCTGTTGTATGGTCAACCCTTGTCCATAAAGAAATTTTGAAATAGTGCTGTACAATGTGGGAGGTGTGGATAGATAAAAGATATAATTCTGCCCCAAATTGAACTTTTTATTCAACTTTTTGAGTTTGTCTTTTACTCGACTATACTCTTCACCTTTATCAGTATCAATACTTATATAAAATAGTCTTGAGAGGAATTCTTCCAGCTTATCGTTTGTAGCATCTTTATAACTTGCAAAATGTCGGATTCCATCCTTCATTTTTTTTCTGAATTTGTCATCGTTGAATTGTGTACGGCTAACCCCTAATACAGCGTATCCATCCGGCAGTGAGTTGTTCATATATAAATCAAACACAGCAGGAATTAACTTACGATATGTTAGGTCGCCCGAAGCACCAAAAATCACAAGTGCTTGGTTGATTTTCTTCTTCATTCTTTAAATTACGATTGGGTATATAAAAGAGAACAAATGTAACTGAAAAAAGTTGATAAAGCTATTCATGACAGTAATCACGAAAAAAATAGACTAATCGCAAAAGGTTTCAGTATTATGTCTTTGAGGATAAAATATTTTATCGTATCTTTGCCGCTCGAAAAAATACAATTTTTAATTTATAACATTAACAATTAATTTACGTATGAATAATTACGAAACCGTTTTCATTTTAACTCCCGTTTTGTCTGATGCTCAGATGAAGGAGACGGTTGAAAAATTCAAGAACCTCCTAAAGGAATTAGGGGCTGAGATTGTAAATGAAGAAGATTGGGGGCTTAGAAAATTAGCTTACAATATCGACAAAAAAACAACTGGCTTTTATACTTTTCTTGAATTTAAAGCTGATCCTTCGGTTATAGATAAACTGGAAGTAAATTTCCGTCGCGATGAACGTGTAGTTCGTTTTCTCACTGTAAGACAGGATAAGTTTGCCTATGAGTATGCACTTAAGAGAAGAAAAAACAAGAACGGAAAGAAAATTGAGGCTGACCCTTCATCAGCAGATAACAAAGTAAGAAAAGAAACTGTTCAGGTAGCTGAATCAGAGAAACCTGAATTAACAACTAACGAAAAGGAGGATTAAGAAATGGCTAAACAATCAGAAATAAGATATTTGACGCCACTTTCAGTGGATATAAAGAAAAAGAAATATTGCCGTTTCAAAAAGAACGGTATAAAATATATCGACTATAAAGATCCAGAGTTCCTTAAGAAATTTCTTAATGAACAGGGTAAGATATTACCAAGAAGGATTACAGGAACATCTTTGAAGTTCCAGCGTCGTGTAGCTCAAGCAGTGAAGAGAGCTCGTCACATTGCTCTGCTTCCTTATGTAACCGATTTAATGAAATAATGGAGGAATAAAAACATGGAAGTAATATTAAAAGAAGATATTCCTAACCTAGGATATAAGGATGATATAGTGAATGTGAAAAAAGGGTATGCACGTAATTTCCTAATTCCTCAAGGGAAAGCCATTATTGCGAGTGAATCTGCAAAGAAGGTGCTGGCTGAAAACCAGAAACAGCGTGCCCATAAGCTTGCACAAATTAAAGAAGATGCTCAGTCAATTGCTGATAAAATGGAAGGTGTAACATTGACTATTGGTGCAAAAACCAGTTCTAGTGGAACAATTTTTGGTTCTGTTACAAATATTCAGATTGCTGAAGGGCTCCTAGAAAAAGGGTTTGAGATAGACCGCAGGCATATTTCGATTAAAGATCAGGTTAAAGAGGTGGGCAACTACATAGCAGTAGTTAAACTGCATAAAGAAGTGTCAGTTGAAATTCCATTTGAAGTTGTAGCCGAATAATATCAGTTTTATATAAAAGTATTAAAACCCCGAATAATAAATTATCCGGGGTTTTTTATATCCTTTTATCAGTCAAACTTTTTTTATAAAAATTTAGGGATGATGATAAGTAATCATTTTATTTGATTCAAAATTTCCATAGTGTCTTTAGCAATTGTCAGTTCTTCGTCGGTAGGTATTATTAGTACTTTTACCTTTGATGATGGTTTGCTTATTACAACTTCTTTTGCTCGTACTGAATCATTTAACTCTTCGTCTAGTTCAATTCCCATATATTCCATATTCTTACATATTTCTTTTCGAGTACTTGACTGATTTTCACCTACTCCACCTGTAAATACAAGAATGTCTACTCCTCCTAAAGCTGCAGCATAAGATCCTATATATTTTTTTATTCTATAACAGTAGGTTTTCATTGCCATTATGGCTCTCTTGTTACCTTCATTTACAGATTCTTCAATTTCTCTCATGTCTGAAGATACTCCAGATATGCCCAACATTCCTGAGAATTTATTTAAAAGGGTAGATATACCTTTCGTACCCATATTTTCTTTTTCCATTATATAGGAAATTACACCTGGGTCAACATCTCCTGAACGAGTACCCATGATGAGACCCTCTACAGGAGTCATACCCATGCTGGTGTCTATTGATTTTCCATTCTTTATTGCTGTTACAGAGCCTCCATTTCCTATATGAGCAGTTATGATTCGCTGCTCTTCATAAGGCACACCTAAAAAATCACATGCACGAAGTGAAACATAACGATGGCTTGTTCCATGAAAGCCGTAACGTCGAATTCCGTACTTTTCATAAAGCGAATATGGAATACCATACATATAAGCGTAGTCAGGCATTGTTTGATGAAAAGCTGTATCGAAAACACCTACCTGCGGAGTATTTGGTAGAAATTCCTGAATTGCATAGATTCCCTTTAGGTTTGGTGGATTATGAAGAGGAGCCAGTTCTATACACTCATTGAGCATTTCTATAACTTCATCTGTTATAAGTACACTTGAGTTGAATTGCTCTCCTCCATGAACTACTCGGTGACCAACGGCTTTTATCTCTTCGATAGATTTAAGACAGCCATATTTTTCGCTTAGCAGTACTCCCAGAATATATTCAATTCCTGCACGATGCTCTAGAATTTCTCCTTCTAGCATCACCTTCTGCCCATCAGGCATGGTGAACTTAAGGAAAGATCCTTTCATTCCTATTTTTTCAATTCCACCTTTTGCTATAACTTTTTTGCTATCCATTTCGAAAAGCTGATACTTTATGGAAGAACTGCCGCAATTTAAAACTAATATCTTCATTTCTATATTTGTTTTTCTTTGAACTGTTTTGTTTACTCTGATTTTAGCTAGTTTATCACAGTTTTGTTTATCGAAATAGGGTTTCCATTCTCATCATAAATGTAAAATCCTTTACCTGTTCTTACACCCAATTGGTTGGAACGGTATAGTTTCCATAAAAGAGGATTAGGCTTGTAGTGTTTTTCTCCAAAATCGTTAAACATAGCTTCCATCAGGGTTACCAATCGTTCAATACCTATAATATCAGCCACTCTGAATATTCCGTAACGTTGACCATAAATTATGGTATGAGTCTCTTCTATATCTTCCATTGAGCAGACTCTCTCTAGCAGTATCTGACAAGCTTCATTAAGCATATTTACCATTATGCGCATACTTACATTTCCATTACTTTCATTTATGCGATGAGGTTTATAATTTATCAATTTTGCAAAAACTTCCATTTTGGCGTAAACTTCTTCGGAAGTATACATACCACTAACAATTTCAAGAATGCGTGCATCGGGATGTGAAACAGGAAAATAGAGGCTGACACATCTCTCTTTATGTGTCAGTTCGGCTGCCAATTCACTAATAATTACGACAGAGCCATTGGTAGCAATAATAGCCTCATTATCAAGAATTTCTTCCAGTTTCTTAAATATGTTTTTTCTTAAGGGAGTACTTCTTCTTCCTCCTTCAGAAAATCGAGTACACTCAATAACTAAATCACAACCGGCAAAGTCTTCGTAATGCAAAGTGGGAGTTATACGGTTTAGGATGATTCTTTTTTCAGCTTGAGTAAGACCCCAGTTGCTGATTTTATGTTTCATCACTTTCTCTAATTCTCTGATAACGAAATCTATTCTATCTTGTGACTCTTCCTGAAAAATTACTTCCATTCCTGCAGTGGCAGCCATATTTATGATATTTCTACCTTCTTTTCCTGCACCTACAACTCCAATCCTAGAAAATAATGGCTTTTTCTTACTATCCGATGATATGGTAAGTCCATATTTTTCAATAGGCTCAATAATCATTTCATTCATAAGAATATGATTTTATCTATTATTATTATCTAATTTTTTTAATCCGATTGCTTGGTTTGCCGTTATTGCTACCATATTATAAATATCTTCGACTGAACAACCACGAGACAAATCGTTTACAGGAGCAGCCATACCTTGTAATACAGGACCTATAGCTTGTGCGTTACCCAATCTTTGTACAAGTTTATATCCAATATTTCCTGATTCAAGAGTAGGGAATACTAACACATTAGCTTGACCGGCAATCAAACTATCAGGAGCTTTGCTTACTCCTACTGACGGAACTAGTGCAGCATCTGCCTGCAACTCACCGTCTATCTGTAACTTACTGTTTATCTCCTTGGCTATTCGAGTTGCTTCTCTCACCTTGTCAATCATTTCATGCTCAGCGCTTCCTTTAGTTGAAAAGCTTAACATTGCCACTTTTGGTTTAACATTTACAAGGTTTTGCATGGTATTTGCCGATGAAATAGCAATGGAAGCAAGTTCTTCAGCATTAGGATTTGGCATAACAGCACAATCTGCAAAGAGCAGAATGCCGTTATCACCATATTGTGGTGTTTGTGTAAACATAATAAATGCTCCGGAAACAACATTCACTCCCGGAACAGTTTTAATTATTTGCAATGCAGGTCTTAGAACATCTCCCGTAGTATTAAGAGCTCCTGCAACTTCGCCTTCTGCATCTCCATTCTTAATCATTAGGCAAGAAAGATAGAGAGGTTCTTCTGCCAATTTAGCAGCTTGTTCCTTGGTCATTCCTTTCTTTTTTCTTAGCTCCCACAGCATATCTGTGTATTCTGTTTTCTTAGAATGTTCCTTAGGATTTACAATAGTAGCCTTTTTAATGTTTGGCAATCCATATTTCTCAGCTAGATCTTTGATTGATTGTTCATCACCAAGCAGAATAATATCTGCCAATTCATCTGATAATATTAAATCAGCAGCGCGAAGTGTTCGCTCTTCTGTTCCTTCGGGCAATACAATACGTTGTTTATCAGCTTTAGCCCTTTCAATAATACTTTCGAGTAAGTTCATTATTTTTATAATTGTTTTGGTTTTTCAATCAAGATAATCAGGATACAATTCAATTTTGTAACTTATATAATGCAAAAGTAGTAAAAAATGAGCTAATTAAATAGCAAAAAGTAATGTAAATGGTTTATCTCGAAAACGATTATTTTGATAAAATAAAAAATAGATAATAAGAATAAGTAGTACTAACCAAGTCTATTTTATTGTTTCTGACGCTAAATTCATCTTATTGCGAATTGCTTCTGTACAAAGATTTCCTATACTACCGGCATGAGTGTGATTAACTTTTTTTTCTGAGTGAAAAGTGCCTTCTTGTACCTCTTTTCCAACTTGCTGGTAAGCCTCACGGAAGGGAATACCTTGTAAAACACGGTTGTTAACCTCTTCTACTGTAAAAAGATAGTCGTATTTAGGATCTGAAAGTATATCTTTGTTTACAGAGATATGTTGAAGCATAAAATATGACATTTTTAGAATTTTGTGTAAAGTTTCTATTGCAGGGAAAAGTACTTCTTTCAATAGCTGGTAATCTCGATGATACCCGTGTGACATATTTGTAGTTAACATTGATATTTCATTTGGTAGACTTTGTAAACGGTTGCTGTAAGCTCTGATAAGTTCCCAAACGTCAGGATTTTTTTTGTGTGGCATAATACTTGACCCTGTGGTCAACTCTTTAGGGTAAGAGATAAAACCATAGTTACCTGATAGATATGTACAGTTGTCAGTTGCTAGTTTATTGAGTGTAAAGGAGATATTAGCCATGCTTTGTGCAAGAACTCTTTCTGTTTTACCTCGTCCCATTTGTGCAGCAATAACGTTGTAACTCATTGTTGCAAAACCCAACTCTTTAGTTGTCATTTCTCTGTCAAGCGGAAAAGAACTTCCATAGCCTGCAGCTGAGCCCAGTGGATTTTGGTTGACTACTTTCCATGCTGCGGTAAGTGAATGCATGTCGTCAACTAAAGATTCTGCATAAGCTCCAAACCATAAACCAAATGATGATGGCATCGCTATTTGAGCGTGTGTGTATCCAGGCAACAAAACCTTTTTATGTTGTTCACTTAGAGTTTGTAATTGATTGAAGAGTTGTAAAATTTCTTCTTTTAATTGCAAGATTTCCTCTTTTAGAAAGAGTTTGATATCAACTAGTACTTGGTCGTTGCGAGAACGTCCGGAATGAATTTTTTTACCTATTTCGCCAAGGCGTTCAGTAAGTATAGCTTCAATTTGCGAGTGAATATCTTCTACATCATCATCAAGCTTGAATTTTTCTTTTTCAATATCTATAAGGATATTTTCAAGTTCTTCTTGCAGTAATTTTTTCTCATCCTTATCTAGCAGACCAATTTTTGTCAGCATATTTATATGGGCTATAGAACCCTTAATATCATGTTTTGCTAGACGCAAATCCAGTTCACGATCATTTCCTACCGTGAAATCTTCTACCAGTTTGTTGGCATCGAAGCCTTTATCCCAAATCTTAGCCATATATTTTTTTAATTATCAGTTTTTACGAGAACAATTGTTTTATATAGTTTTTCAGTAAATATTGTCTGTAAGTTTTGATATAAACTTGATATATCCGGTAATTCCGTTTTCGATTTCCTCAATCAGCACAAACTCATCTGCTTGGTGTGAGCGTGCTGATTCACCAGGGCCCATTTTGATTGTGGGACATGAAATCCTCATCCAGTCAGAAGTGGTCGGAGAAGTGTATGTCTCAATACCAAGCTGTTTAACACAATTAAACAGCATATGTTTTTGAGGTGTTGCTGAACTTTTGTTGGTAAGAGAACGTGCTTTAAGGTTGCTTTTAACCATTGGTTGTAGAATCTCCATAATCTCATTGTTACTGTACTGCTCTGTTGGACGTATATCAATAACAAATCTGCATAGATCAGGTACCACATTATGTTGAATACCTGCTTCTATCTGTGTAACGGTAAGTTTAACCTCACCCATGGTTGGCGAAATTTTATCAAATTTCACTGACCTTAAAGTGTTTATATCTTCTACTGCTATATAAAGTGCATTTATACCCTCATTACGGGCAGCGTGACCACTTACACCCTTTGCTTCTCCATCTATAACAAGTAAACCGCGTTCTGCAATAGCAGCTCTCATTCCCGTAGGCTCTCCTATAATTGCCATATTTACTTCACTGCTCAGTCTATTCCACAGTAAGCGCATACCGTTAGGGCCTGAATTCTCTTCTTCAGTGGAAAGAACAAGTATTAGATTGAATGGCAGCGTTTTATCATAGAAGTGCAAAAAGGTTTGTATCATAGAAACTACACTCGCTCCCGCATCATTACTTCCAAGTCCAAAAACATGAGTTTCTGAAGTTTCAGGATTAAACGGATCGAATGTATAGCCTGATGTCGGCAAGACAGTATCTAGATGTGAGTTTAGCATTAAAGTTTGTTTATGTGTATCATAGTGAAGTTGACGAAGAATCAGGTTATTTCCTAATCGCTCTGCTAAAATATTCTTATTAATGAAATAGTTTTCAAGAAAATCACTACGTAATATCTCATCTCCTGAGAATGATTTTAATGACACTAGCTTTCTGAGTAACTCTATAGCATTATTTGTAAAATTATTTTTTGACATTGTTGTAACGATCAATTAATACAATCATTGATGAAAAATTTAAATCATATTAATTTAGTCCCTTTTTTAGTTAATAGATTTTTAGCATGAAGAATAATCACTTCGGAGACACCTTGCGAAATTGCATTGAATGAGTTAAACAGTTTAGGTATCATGCCATTAGCGACAACTCCTTTCTGAATAAGATTTTCATATAAGGCAAAGTCTATCTCTTTTATAAGACTATCAGGATCATTAACATCCATAAGTACACCCTCTTTTTCAAAGCAATAGTATAAAACAGTTTTATATTTTACAGAAAGAGCTGCTGCTATTGTATAGGCTATCGTGTCAGCATTTGTGTTGAGTAATGAGCCTTCATTATCATGAGTAATTGCACAAAAAACCGGTATTATATTATTATTAAGCAACATGGAGATAAATTCAGAATTTATATTATTAGAATCAGGGTCTCCCACAAAACCAAAATCTATAGGCTCAGGTGAACGACGTATTGACGGTATGCTGTTTGCATCAGCTCCTGATAATCCTATAGCATTACAACCAATCTTTTGTAGTGCAGCTACGATATTTTTATTAATCAAGCCTGCATAAACCATAGTAACCAGCTTCAGCGTTTCCGCATCTGTAATTCTTCTACCATCGACCTTTTTTGTTTCAATTCCAAGCTCTATTGATAATTTTGATGCAATTGCTCCACCACCATGAACAAGAATTTTCAGCCCTTTAAGACTGTTAAAATCATTAAGAAGCATGTTTAATGCTTCGGGGTTATCAACAATGTTGCCTCCTATTTTTATGATTGAAAGCTTCTCTTTATCCTTGTTCTCTAATACAATCTTAGTCATTTCAAATATTTGGTTTCTACTTTAGTCTTATTAATTAAAAAAAGACATATTATGGAGTGTTAATTTTTACAAATCTTTTAAAATCTCTTTGAGAACCACTTGTGCAGAAACGACTCTATTTGCAGCTTCAGCTATTACAATAGATTGAGGTCCTTCAATCACGTCATCGCTTACAATCATGTTACGACGTACGGGTAAACAATGCATGAAATAAGCGTTATTGGTAAGAGCCATTTTTTTTGAGTCTACGGTCCATGAGGTATCAGTGCTTAAAATCTTACCATAATTGGGGTCTTTGTAAGCAGCCCAGTTCTTTGCATATATAAAATCAGCGTCTTTATACGCTTTTTCTTTATCATACTCAACAACAGCATTGCCAACAAATTTATCATCCAGCTCATAGCCTTCAGGATGAGTAATAACGAACTCATAATCAGTAGCATTCATCCACTCGGTAAATGAATTGGGAACTGCTTGTGGTAAAGCCTTAGGATGAGGAGCCCATGTTAACACTATTTTTGGGCGTTCTATTTTTTTGAATTCTTCAATAGTGATAAGATCAGCGAAACTTTGTAATGGGTGACGAGTAGCAGCCTCCATACTAAAAACCGGTCGTCTTGAATACTGTATAAACTGATTAAGTATTACCTCGTTGTAGTCATCTTGCTTGTTTTCGAACTGTGCAAAGGATCGCACCCCAATAATATCACAATAGGAACCCATTACAGGAATTGCTTCGAGAATGTGTTCAGGCTTATCGCCATCCATTATTACACCTCTTTCTGTTTCGAGTTTCCAGGCTCCCTGATTAATGTCCAATACAATAACATTCATTCCTAGATTTAACCCTGCTTTCTGTGTACTTAATCGGGTGCGTAGACTTGAATTGAAAAATATTAGCAGCAATGTTTTATTCTTTCCTATTTCTTGATCTGCATAAGGATATTCTTTTACAACCATTGCCTTCTCAAGTGCTAGACTCAGATCGCCTATGTCTTGTACAGATGTAAAGTTTCTCATATTATTTAATTTATTTTTTTTATTAATGAATTAATAAAAATATCGATATCCTCTTTAGATATAGAGAGAGGAGGAAGTAGGCGCATCACGTTGTTTTTTGCTCCACCGGTAAAGATATGACTTTCGAACAATAATTTATCTCTAACACCTAAATATTCAGGCATAAAATCTAAACCGAGTATTAATCCACGGCCGCGGATCTCTTTTATACCGTTGATATTGATTAATTTTTCTTTCAGATAGTTTCCCATCAAAGCAGCATTTTCAATAAGCAACTCTTCTTCTATCACATTAAGCACAGCTATTGCAGCTGCACAAGCTAGATGATTACCTCCAAATGTGGTGCCAAGCATCCCTTTTTTTGCTTCAAATTTAGGTGAAATTAATAACCCTCCAATCGGAAATCCATTTCCCATACCCTTTGCCATTGTGATTAAATCTGGTTTGATGTTGGCAAACTGATGGGCAAAAAATTGTCCGGTGCGACCGTAACCTGATTGAACTTCATCAATTATCAAGGGGACATTATGTTTTTTACAGAGAGAGTCGAGTTGTTGTAAAAACTCATCTTTAGGAGTAAAAATACCGGCAACACCTAGAATACCTTCAATAATAACCGCTGCAACATTATTTTTTTTAAGTTCATATTCCACAGCATGTATGTCGTTCAACTCTATGAAGGTTACCCTATGTCCTTTATTGAAGGCTGATTGAATATTTAAATTGTCAGTAATGGCTACTGCACCGGATGTTCGTCCATGGAATGCATTCTTAAATGCAATCACACGCCTTTTTCCAGTATAGAAAGATGCGAGCTTGAGCGCGTTTTCATTGGCCTCAGCTCCAGAGCTGCATAGGAAAAGAGAGTAATCTGAATAACTGCTCAGTTCTCCCAGTTTTTGAGCCAATTCTTTTTGAAGAGGGTTTAGTACTGAATTGGAGTAAAAGCCTATTTTATCAACTTGTTCACTAATAGCTTTTACATATGTTGGATGTGAATGTCCTATGGAAATAACAGCATGTCCACCATAAAAATCTAGATATTTAGTACCATTTTTATCCCAGACATAGCATCCTTTAGCCTTTACAGGTTCTATTTCCCATAAATTGTATACATCAAATAATTCCATTTTATTGTTTTATATTAATTTTGTTTGTGTATTGGCTCAATTGATATATTTGTATAGTAATCACGTAACAAATATTTTTATTTTAGAAAATTAAAAACTGCTCCCTTTAAGTTTTAATCCAAGAGATTCATTAAGTCCGAACATCAAATTCATATTCTGCACGGCCTGACCAGATGCACCTTTTACCAGATTATCAGAAATAGAGGTAACATGTATATAGCCATTATGGAATTCAATATGTAGTAAACATTTATTAGTATTTACAACTTCTTTTAAGCTTATAGGCTTGTCAGAAATAAATACAAATGGAGAGTCAGCATAATACTCTTTAAATAATGATATAGTGTCATTATTAGACATTTTTCCGCTACATTTTGTATAAATACTGCCAAAGATACCACGTGCAAAATCTCCACGCATAGGTATAAAATTAATTTGAGGTAGATTGGTGTTGCCAGCAGTAATCAAAGTATTAGAAATTTCCTCAAGATGCTGATGAGTAAATGGCTTGTAAACAGAAATGTTATTATCTCGATAACTGAAATGTGTTGTTTCGCCAGGTCTTTTACCTGCACCTGTGGAGCCTGTAATTGCATGTACATGAATTTCGTCTGTTATCATATTTTTTGACGCTAGAGGTAAAAGTGCGAGTATTATTGTGGTGGCAAAACAGCCTGGATTAGCCACATAGTCAGCTTTACGTATTACTTCACGATTTTGCTCACATAGTCCAAAAACGAATTCCTTATCTCCTAAAAATGTTTGGTTGCGAAAGTCATTTCCTAAGTCAATAATTTTACATCCTGGAGGCAATTCATTTTTCTCAAGAAAGGCTCTTGATAACCCATGTCCTAGACAAAGAAAGATAATATCAGGGTTGTTAAACGTGTTGCTGTAGATTAGTTCTGTTTCACCTATTAGGTCTCGATGTACAGAGTCTACACGTTTGCCGACAGAAGTTGTACTAATTACCGATTCAATATTTACTTCAGGGTGGTTTATTAATATTCGCAAAAGCTCTCCAGCTGTGTACCCTGTTCCACCTGCTATACTTACATTAATCATTTTCGTGAATTGTATAATAAATTTTCAGAGGATTTGCAATAACTTTTGTGAATCCTACCACATCTTGTCCGGTAAATGATTTATTACTTTCGCCGTATTCACCAAATTTAGAACTCATAAGGTCGTAGTCACTTGAACATCCCAATATATCAAAATGGTAAGGGCGAAGTTCTATTTCCACCTCTCCCGTTACAAATTTTTGTGTATCATTAAGGAATGTTTCAATATTACGCATTACAGGCTCAAGGTATTGAGCTTCATGCATAAGCTGTCCATACCAGTTGGATAGCTGATCTTTCCAGTAGAGCTGTTGTTTGGTTAGTACATGTTTTTCCAGAAGATGATGGGCCTTAATAATTATCAGTGGAGCGGGAGCCTCAAAAGCAACTCGTCCCTTGGTGCCAATTATAGTATCCCCCACGTGTATGTCGCGTCCGATACCATACTGCGAAGCGGTTGTATGTAGTTTGTTGATAAGATCAACAGGATTCATCTTTTTACCATTGAAAAAAGTAGGTTCACCTTTTTCAAATCCTATTGTAATTCGTTCTGAACTATTGTTTGTAACCTGTGATGGATAAGCTTCTTCAGGTAGAATCCCCGACGATTTTAGTGTCTCAACACCTCCTACACTTGTTCCCCAAATTCCTTGGTTAATAGAATATTTTGATTTTTCCCATGAAAAATCAAATCCTTTTTCTTTTAGATAATCAATTTCCTGTTGACGTGAGAGGCTAAGTTCACGTATTGGTGCAATAATTTTAATTTCGGGTGCCAGAACTTCAAATACTAAATCAAATCTTACCTGGTCGTTTCCAGCACCTGTGCTTCCATGCGCTACAAAATCAGCGCCTATCTTTTTTGTGTGATTAAGAACAGACATTGCTTGGAAGAATCGTTCAGAGCTGACCGACAGCGGGTAAGTGTTGTTTTTCAATATATTGCCAAAGATAAGATATTTAACACCATTACTGTAATAATCATTCACTGCATCAATACACGTATGAGATGCAGCTCCTAATTTTAAAGCTCGTTCTTCAATTATAACAGCTTCATTCTCAGAGAATCCACCAGTATTAACAACTACGGTGTGTACTTCAAGTCCCCTTTCGTTCATAAGGTAAGGGACGCAAAACGAGGTGTCAAGACCTCCGCTAAACGCTAAAACGACTTTTTGTTTCATTTCTTATATAATTTATTTGGTTTTCTAATTTTGATTATAGGTTTCACAACTCTTTTTGCGAACGTACTAGGTTTTTGCGTATTTAGTTCTTTAGGATCATAAAGCAAACCTGTACATAGACACATCTTAAAGTTGTTGCGTTGTAAAATATCATAATTTCTACAGCCCTGACAGCCTCTCCAAAACTCCTCATCATCAGTTAGCTCGGAGAATGTTACAGGTTTGAAGCCAAGCTCTGTATTCATTTTCATTACAGCCAGACCAGTTGTTATACTAAAAATCTTAGCATGTGGGTATAACTTACGTGAAAGATCGAAAATTTTCTTTTTAATTTTTTTTGCCAATCCTTGGTTACGATAATCAGGGTGTACAATTAATCCAGAGTTAGCAACAAATCGCTGGTGACTAAATGTCTCTATATATGAAAAGCCTACCAGATTATCACCATCAAGTGCTATAACTGCTTCACCTGCTTCAATTTTTTCTGATATATATTCCGCACTACGCTTAGCGATACCTGTACCACGTGCCTGTGCCGATTCGTAGATTAAATCGCATATTCCTTGAGAATAGCATACAAAACTACTGTTTGCAATATGAATTTTTACATTCATTTTTAATTAAATAAAAATTTGTTGTGTTGTTTTGTGAATAATCGCATTAAAGCGAAAAAAGTAAATAGACGAGGGTATACAGTCAACTTGTTAGCTGTATAAATCAAGAGCGTCGTCGGACAAGGACCGCTGCTTTGTGAAGGCTTATATGTGATAAAAACATCATCATAGAATACAAAAGTAATAATTATATTTTAATAATTGCAATACTTAAGAAAAAAACACCGTTTGATTTGGATTTAAAGCAAAGTGTAAGTTTTGTTTCATTAAAAAAGTGAAATTTCGTTATAAGAATTGTCCTTTTGATGCTTTTATTCTATTTTTGTTTTTCAGGTTAGATAAACATTTATCCTGATTCACATTTGCAGGTTATTACCCCTCCTGTATTCAGATATATTAAAATTATGGAAACAATTAAGTATAGAAATTATATTCTACGGAATTATAATGATTTACCTCAAATGGATTTACTCTCTAATGAAGAAAAGGAAGCCGTCAGGGTAGTTGGTCAGGTTTTACCATTTAAAACTAACAATTATGTTGTGGAACAACTGATTAACTGGAATAATATTCCAAAAGATCCAATTTACACACTCACTTTTCCAAGAAAGGAGATGTTATCCAGAAAATATTACAATGATGTAAAAATGTTATTGGATAAGGGTGATGAGGTTGGCTTGAAGCAGAAAATTTTTGATATAAGGATGAATTTAAATCCCAATCCTGCAGGACAAGAGTCGAATGTACCCATGGTAGATGGCATAAAACTGCACGGAATGCAACATAAATATCGTGAAACTGTTTTATTCTTTCCCAGTCAAGGACAAACTTGCCATGCATACTGCACGTTTTGTTTTCGATGGCCGCAATTTTCAGGTATGAATGAGTTTAAATTTGCCATGAAAGAAGCCGACTTGTTACAAAGATATTTGATTAAGCATCCCAAAGTTACCGATGTATTATTTACAGGTGGTGATCCACTTACAGCCAAAACAAGCATAATGGCAGCATACATTGAACCATTACTTACGAAAGAGTTTGATCATATCAAGAATATTCGTATTGGTACTAAAACTCTCGCATATTGGCCTTATCGTTTTTTAACTGATAAAGATGCTGATGATCTATTAAGACTATTCGAAAAAGTAAAAAAGGCTGGCAAACATTTAGCCTTTCAGGCACATTTCAACCATCCTGTTGAGTTGTCAACAGATGCTGTTAAGCAGGCGATTTCACGTATTCAAAACACAGGAGCTCAAATAAGGACACAGTCTCCATTACTTCGGCATATAAATGATGATGCAAAAATTTGGGCCAATATGTGGAAAGAACAGGTTAATCAAGGATTAATACCTTATTATATGTTTGTTGCCAGAGATACCGGCTCTAAACAGTTTTTTGATGTTTCACTTGAAAAAGCATGGAATATTTTCCGCAAAGCGTATAGAGATGTTAGCGGCATAAGTCGCACAGTTAGAGGCCCGAGTATGAGTGCTAGTCCCGGAAAGATTCAAGTTTTGGGGATCACTGAAATTAATGATGAAAAAGTGTTTGTGTTAAGATTTCTACAATGTCGAAATCCCAATTTAATTGATGTACCTTTCTTTGCAAAATATGATAAAAAGGCATCTTGGTTTGATGAGTTAGAACCAGCATTCGGAGAGAAAGAATTTTTCTTTGAAAAAAACAATCTGTTGTGGAAAAATGGTAGAGATACTGATTTTTTATGGGAGTAAAGGATATTTTCATAGTTATACCCCTACTTATCAACAAAAAACGCAACGTTTTAAATTATTAACATAAAAATATTCGATTTATTGTTTATTTTGCCATTCGAAGCAACATTAAGAAGTTGTTGAATGAAAATTAAGGTATGGGAAGAATAATCTCTTTGGCAAATCAGAAAGGTGGGGTTGGTAAAACAACTACCACAATTAACCTAGCTGCTTCATTGGCAGCCTTAGAAAAGAAAGTTCTTGTTATTGATGCTGATCCACAGGCAAACGCATCCTCGGGTTTAGGTATTGATATAAAAAATGTACATAAAACTATATATGAAGGGCTTATAGGTAAATGCACATCAGAGGAAACAGTATTAAACACTCCCTTTGAAAATATTGATATTATTCCATCTCACATTAATCTAGTTGGTGCAGAAGTGGAAATGGTGCAGATGGAAAACAGAGAAAAAAGGCTTCGTGATTTACTATTGCCATTAAAAAAGGCGTATGATTATATCCTAATCGATTGTTCTCCTTCACTTGGAATAATTACAGTTAACGCACTAACAGCAGCTGATTCGGTCATGATTCCTGTTCAATGTGAATATTTTGCATTGGAAGGATTGAGCAAATTATTGAATACTATTAAGATTATTAAATCTAAACTCAACAGGAAGCTAGAAATAGAAGGATTCGTTCTTACAATGTATGATTCTCGTTTAAGACTTCACAATCAGATATACGAAGAGGTGAAACATCATTTTAAGGAATTGGTTTTCACTACTGTAATCCAGAGAAATATTACTCTTAGTGAGTCTCAAAGTTTCGCTAAGCCTGCTTTAATGTATGATGCCGGATCGAGAGGTGCTATAAATTACCTTCAGCTTGCTCAAGAGCTTATAGAAAAAAATACCTAACTTTGTGGTTCTTAGAGAATAAATTATGGCAAGAAAAAATGCGTTAGGAAGAGGATTAGATGCACTGATTACATTTAATGACAGTGATACTCAGGGGTCTTCGTCAATTAGTGAGGTAGAACTTCATAAGATAGTACCTAATCCAGATCAACCAAGGAGAACTTTTGACGAAGATGCGCTTCAGGAGCTGGCTGTTTCCATTAAATCAATCGGGCTTGTTCAACCAATTACATTAAGGAAAATTGATGATGACTCATATGAAATAATTGCAGGTGAAAGGCGTTACCGTGCATCATTAATGGCGGGGCTTACCGCGATACCTGCTTATATTAAAACTGTTGACGATGATGAGACCATGGAGATGGCGCTTATCGAAAATATTCAGCGTGAAGATCTTAACTCTATAGAAATAGCATTAGCTTACCAAAAACTTATTAACACTCTCTCTCTGACACAAGAGCAGCTAAGTGAAAGAGT
This sequence comes from uncultured Proteiniphilum sp., assembly GCA_964622945.1. GTDB lineage: Bacteria > Bacteroidota > Bacteroidia > Bacteroidales > Dysgonomonadaceae > Proteiniphilum. Next base: position 33,662 of record CAZURM010000003.1, on the reverse strand, counting down.
AGGAAAAAAAAGAGCTACTGTTGCTAATTACCTACGTTTGTTAAAATTACCTGCAGAGGTACAAATGGGCGTTAAGGATAAAAAAATAGACATGGGACATGCACGAGCATTGGTAACCATGAATGACCCAGTAGCACAATTGTCACTGTACAATGTTATTCTGCAAGAAGAACTTTCTGTGAGAAATGTAGAAACAATCGTAAGAGAGTTTAGTGACGGAAAGCTGATTGAAGAAATTTTGAAACCTGTTGGTAAAAGTAGAGAAGCTAATAAGAAGAAGTCAGGACAGAAGTTGTCAGATGATTTTGAAGTACTGAAAAAGCATCTCTCAGCCTACTTTGATACAAATGTTCAATTCAGTTATAATAAGAACGGTAAAGGGAAGATAACAATTCCTTTTTCTTCTTCAGAAGAATTGGAACGTATTATAGGCATGTTCGATAAAATGAAGTAACAAATTTAGTATGAAGGTTGCCAGATTGCATGTTTGTCTGCTTTTTATTTTTTGTGCTACCGGATTACATGCACAGATTATTTCTACGCAACAACAGATTGATTCACTACAATCATCTGTTGAAAATTCAACCTTTACAATAATTAATGGTGACAATCAAGAGGTCGTCATTGACAGAATATCTCCAATCATACTGAACTCTTCCTTTTCAGATAAATTTTCTACTCCTTCATATATGTTTAAACCCACTCCAAGTAAAGCTGTAGTCTACTCGGCTATATTTCCAGGTCTTGGACAGATATACAACCGACAGTACTGGAAATTGCCAATATTATATGGCGGATTTGTAGGTCTTACTTATGCTATAACTTGGAATAATGGCTATTATCGAGATTATTTAGAAGGATATCAAGATATAATGGATAGTAATCCTGAAACAAACAGGTGGCACAAAATGCTGCCGTATGGTATGGATGCAGAAACAGTAGACCAAAAGTGGTTTACAGATGTATTGAAACAAAGAAAAGATTTTTACAGATACTATCGAGATTTAAGTATAATAGGATCTGTAGCATTGTATTTACTTGCAATGGTTGATGCTTATGTAGATGCACAACTGTTTGATTTTGATATGAGCCCTGATTTATCATTGCGGATAGAGCCTGCACTTATAAAGGATGAAAGGCCTAATAACTACTTGGGAAACTCCTATGGGTTACAATGGAGTTTTAATTTTTAAATTTTCGGTATAAGAAAATTTAATATTAGTTGAAATATTAGATATTGAAACTTTTGTATGAAGAATTACATTTTATTTTCATTAATTTTTTTATTTGGGAGTATTGGATTATTTGCTCAAAATAATATAACTATTAAGGACGAAAACGAATATGTAGATTATGAGTCTACAGAATATAATCTGAGTACCTTTTCTGACAGTGCGATTATTTATCCGGAAAGTATGACCGGAAACATTGGTGATCTTTTGCATGAATGGCAGTTGGATTTCTTCTCTGCTGATTTGACATGTGAAGCAGGTCAAAACATTTCATATCACGATACTATTTATGCTAAAAGGCTTTACAATATTCCAACAATCATGGAGCTTTCTTACAATCAAGTGGTTAAAAATCACATTGAAATGTATGCTGCAAGAAGGAGAGACCAGGTTAGTTATATGCTTGCACTAGGTGAATATTACTTTCCTATGTTCGAGGAAGAGCTGGATAGAGAGGGTATGCCGCTGGAGCTAAAATATTTGCCGGTAATAGAATCTGCATTAAATCCTACAGCAGTATCGCATGCAGGTGCTACGGGATTGTGGCAATTTATGCTTCGAACCGCTCAAGGTTATGGTCTGACTGTTAATAGTCTTATTGATGAGCGTCGTGATCCCTACAAGTCAACTCAAGCAGCAGTTAAATATCTTAAAGATCTACATACTATTTATGGTGACTGGAATCTTGTAATTGCAGCTTATAATTGTGGACCGGGAAACGTCAATAAGGCTATAGCAAGAAGTGGAGGAAAACGTGACTATTGGGAAATTTATAATAATCTGCCACGAGAAACAAGAGGATATGTTCCTGCTTTTATAGCAGCTAATTATATAATGAAACATTATGAAGATCATAATATTTGTCCCGCACATTCTTATAACTCAATATTAGCTTTGGACACTGTTCATGTTAATGAGGAGATTCATTTTGAGCAGATTGCAAATGTACTTAACATACCATTAAGTGAAATAAAAAGATTAAACCCTCAATTTAAAGAAGATAAAATACCTAGTGACAAAGAGTATGCTTTAGTATTGCCAACTGAAAAAATGTATGCATATATTGATCAAAATGATTCTATTATGAATTATAACAGGGACATATATTTTACGCATAGATTGTATACTGATGGCTATATGGACGGAACTTATTCCTTAACTGATGGAAATACAATAAATATATATTATCAGGTGAAAAGTGGAGATAATTTGTCAACTATAGCCAGACGGAATGGAACTACAGTTTCAATGCTAAAATCATGGAATGGATTAACTTCAGACAGATTGAGTATTGGCAATAGACTTATTGTTGGAAAAGAAGCTGCCCCAGTACAACCTCAACAACAATTAGCTTCAGTAGATGGTAATTCCACCACAATTAACACATATTATAGAGTTAAAAAAGGTGACACTTTGGGTGAAATTGCTCAAAGGAATAACGTTCTTGTATCGCAGCTACGTTCATGGAACAACTTGCTCTCATCTAGAATTAATATTGATGATCAACTTATTGTGGGACAAGAGGTAGTAGTCACGATAGTTGAAGAGGAGGTAATACAAGAACATAAACCTGAAATTTCAAACATTGAAAGTAATATTATTTCCGATTATCTAGAAGGACAAATAGAAAAAATGTCAGTAATAAAAAGTAATGAACTTGAAGAAAAGATAGAGAGTATGTCTAATTTAAGGGTCAGCCTTGGAAATGGGATTTAGCTTGGTTTGAAATGAGTTTATCTTAAATCACTAAAACTTTTTTAACACTGATTGTCCCGTTCATCGTTTTTACTTTAACAATATATACCCCTTTTGGCAGATGTGCAGCTGAATAAGAGGCTCTGTTCATACTAATATCTGTGTTTTCTTGATGTATTTTTTGTCCGGAAACATAAAATATTTCCCATTCAAGAAGATCGTTATTAGACTCTATAATAATTCGTTTCACCTGACCTGAGTAATAAACAGAAGTTATTGTTTCTTCCTTTTCCGATTCAACTTTAATGTCAGTATCACCTATTATGTAAGGTGCTATTAAGAGAGAAGTGTTGACAGGATTCTCCATATTTTCTGAAGATCTTACCCATCCCATAGAATTTTTCATCCAAGCAGTAGATACAATGTTTGATCCTAACTTTCGAGGTTCTATATTAAAAGCAGTAAAGCCATTTTGTATGCCATTAGCTTCAGAATAAGATATATAAAAGTTACCTCTGATAGATATAGGTTCAGCAAATCTTATGTAGTTCTCTACATTATGTCTCATATCTCGTCCAGTATAATTGAAATTGCTATTACTATAGTAGCGATAACTGTAAGAATAAGGTGTTTCCATAATAAGACTTTCCGGTCCATTCTTACCAGTATATACTCTAATTCTGATATTTTTGTCTGAGATATTTCTTGTGATTGGAGATGATATAAAAACACCTTCTAATAATACATTTTCTTTGGCATAATACTCTTCTGCAAACTCTGTATACCCAAATGTGTTATTAGTGGCAAACATAGGTACAGATTCATAATATAACTCAGAAATCTTCTCATCTATATTGAAATTGTGACTTTTAGTATAAGGCTCATCATAATATGGATTAAATCCATTAAGTCTTATTGATCCTGTTGCATTTGGATCTAGATAATAACTTAAAGAGTTTGGGTTATCTAATGAACCCAAAACACTCCAAAACTTATTTAGTGAAGCATATAAGTCAGGTCCACGGTTACCTTCACAATAAGAACTGCCTCCGGTAAGAGTGCCTACTATTTGTTTTTCTTTGTTTAGTAGGGGAGAACCAGAAGATCCTACCTCAGTTGCCGCTACCTCCCAATCACCAACTTTCCAAAATGAAAAAGGAGCTTCTTGTTCATAGTTAGGAATATCAAACGAGTCAAATGTAAGATTATCTTCGTCAATTGCAACTTTTTTAACTCCCCCATTAGGATGATGTATTCCGTGAAAAGGTCCTTTTGGAGAAGAACTGGCATCCCATCCTAAATAATTGGGTTGATATTCAACCGGAGGGACATCTTTAAATTTTAATAAAGAAATATCGTGACTTTCACTGATAAGTACAGAATCAGCAGATGCTAGTGTCATTTGCAATGGACCACGAATATCTAAATCACAGGTAGGGGAGTTATAATTGAAAAACGCTACAATACTACCTGCAATAATATCATACTTTCTTCTAGCTAAAAATGAAGGTCTGAAGTTATAGTTAAGACAATGCGTAGCAGTAAGTAAGTAAGGTGTTCCATCTTCTGAAGTATTATTAACCAGACTGCCTGTACAGTAATAAGTCCCATCAATAATTAGAGCAACAACTCCACTCCCCGGCTCTATATTTTCAGGATAACAAATTAAGTTGGGGTGACAATTATCTACTGGATCTCTTGGCTCATTAGCTCTGAATATCCCAACAAAATCATGATTCACTTCTCCAATCTCTAATTCACCGAACATTGCCTCATCAATAGGGACCTGATATTCAACAATCAGCTCATCCCCACCAATTGGTTGTACAGGTAATAGGTTTAGCTCAGTATTATTTTCATGAGTATATGATCCTAGAACTTCTGTTTGATCAGAATTATAAACAAAAACTTTAGCTCCTTCGGTAAGTTTAAACTTAGAGAAAAGGATGTTTAATGAATATGCATTTTTAGAACGAATTCCAACACGCCATATATTTAAGTTCCCAACAGTGAAGGTTATTCCTGAATTGTCAGGTCGAAGATGAACATCAAATTTGTGAGCAAACTCAAGACTTTTTAAACGCGACTGCTCCAGTCCCGATCTTATCAATGCTGCCTCTGTATCAAACTGTGGCATTTCAACAAAAATATCTGCAGCTGGAGCAAAAGCTCTAACACCAACATCTACTGATAATGGAAGTGGCTGTCCGCCGTGACTTATTTGAGCAAACAAGGTATGAGAAAGCACAAAAAAGGCTAATAGAATAAAAAAAACACGTTTCATCAATCGGTGTAATAATGAATGTAATTACAAATGTAAGGTTTTTTAAGAAATAGTTGTAGTTTTGTGGAGAATAAATATACTTCTATGATTAATTTAAAAGAACTGCTTGATACGAAAGCAGATTATTATAACAATCCCTCATTTATTTTAACAGATCCTATATCAATCCCTCATGGCTTTACTGGTAAACAGGATAAAGAAATTATGGGCTTCTTTGCAGCTATACTTGCATGGGGTCAAAGAAAGACAATAATAAACAAGTGTCATGAACTTACGAATAGGTTCAAAAATGAACCTTATAATTTTATTTTAGATCATAGAGAGGAGGATCTAAAAAATCTTATTGGATTTAAACATCGAACTTTCAATGATACTGATCTGCTATATTTTGTTGATTATCTTAGACGCTTTTATAATGAGCACGACAGTTTGGAAGAGGCTTTTCTTACGGATGGCAACTTTATTTCAATAGAGAACTCGCTTACTGATTTCGAGAATAATTTTTTCAATCACCCTGACGCACCCTCTCGCACTCGCAAACATGTGGCTACACCTGCTCGTAACTCTGCATGTAAGAGGTTAAATATGTTTTTAAGATGGATGGTTAGGGATGATGATAAAGGTGTTGACTTCGGTTTATGGAAGCGTATACCGCAAAGCGCTCTGATTTGTCCTATTGACGTCCATGTAGACAGAACGGCAAGGAAATTAGGATTAATTACAAGAAAGCAAACTGATTGGAAAACAGCTTTGGAACTAACCCAAAACCTTAGTTTACTTGATGAAAATGATCCTGTGAAATATGATTTTGCACTATTTGGTTTATCAATAGAAAAAGTTTTCTAGTATCTAAGAAGCTCTTATTTACTTGATATGGGAGGTTTTTACTACAGACCTTAAAACTATGAGTGATGCACTTAATCCTAGGCTCAGCTTATTTTTTTCAACCAGCTTAATCATCAGACCTCTTAAAATGGTGTATATTGTAATTGCAGCCATAAATCCACTTAAATAATATCTTAGTTCAGTGAAAATGACAATAAAGAAGAGTAAAATAAGTCCAATCAGAACGTACCTATAAATTGAACTTTTTTCTCTAAACCCATGACACCTTAATTAAATTAATAAAAACTACTCTCCACCATATTCCATTAAATAAGATTTGATGAATGCATCAATATCTCCATCCATAACACTATTAACATCTGAGGTCTGATAGTTTGTTCTATGATCTTTTACTCTACGGTCGTCAAAAACATAACTGCGAATTTGTGACCCCCATTCAATTTTCTTTTTGCCGGCCTCTATGGCAACTTGCGCTGCACGTCTTTTTTCGAGTTCAAGTTCATAAAGTTGAGATTTAAGTAAACGAATAGCATTCTCACGATTACCCATCTGAGAGCGACTTTCCGTGTTTTCTATAACAATTTCCTGCTCTGCTCCTGTATCAGGATCTTTATAGTTGTAATGTAAACGCACTCCCGTTTCGACTTTATTTACATTCTGCCCCCCCGCACCTGAAGAGCGAAATGTATCCCAGCTGATGTCAGCAGTGTTTATCTCAATTTCAATTGAATCATCTACAAGTGGAACTACAAAAACTGATGCAAAAGAAGTCATACGTTTTCCCTGAGCATTAAATGGGGAAACACGTACTAGACGATGTACTCCATTTTCGCTTTTCAAAAAACCATATGCTAGGTCCCCTTCAACTTGAAGAGTAGCAGTTTTAATACCCGCGTCATCACCATCCTGCCAGTTGGTTACTGTGGTTTTATAGCTTTTGCTTTCACACCAACGTTGGTACATCCTGAAAAGCATTGAAGCCCAATCTTGACTTTCTGTACCCCCTGCTCCTGCATTAACTTTCAATACAGCTCCAAGCTTATCTTCTTCACGCCTGAGCATATTTTTGAGTTCCAGCTCTTCTATAAGAAAAATAGCACGATCATAGTTCTTCTGAACCTCTTCTTCTGTTACTATATCCTCTTTTACAAAGTCGAAGGCTAATTCCAATTCCTCAGCAGCAGAACTTACATCGTTAAAAGCATTAATCCAATACTTGAGTTCTCTAACTACTTTCATCTGCAGCTCTGCAGATTTAGCATCATCCCAAAAATCAGGTGATTGAGTACGAAGCTCCTCTTCTTCTAATTGTATAATCTTTGAATCGATGTCAAAGATACCCCCTCAGCGCTTTCTCGCGCTCTAACACATCTTTAAGTTGATCTGCAGTAATCATATTTATTTTTTTATTAATAATCAAAAATACATAAAAAACAGATGAAATAAAGATGTTCATCTGTTTTTAATATCTAAATGTTAATTTTAAAAGATAACATTATCTCTTTATCTGAGCTAATTGATATCTGGTGAAATAATCAACTCCTCTCCTGCCTTTAAAACGAGATCCAGATGAGGATTCCATCCTTTTAATTGTTCAACCGAACATCCATATTTTTTTGATATTGAGTAGAGAGTTTCACCGGGCTCAACTATGTGAGTCTCATTTGGACGTGGAACAACTGTTGTTTCTCTTGGTAAAATTGCATCTGAATATACACTAGAAACTAATTTTCCTTGTTTTTTATCATTGGATTGTTGATTTAGAAAATCACTGTTTTTTGATGAGTCTGTTTGTATAAGTGTTATAGTAGCAGGAGTTATAGACTTGATATTTATGTCTGTAGAATTTGGTTGCGTTTGATTGGCTATTTGATAAAATGAGTTTTCTTCAATCACTCTTCCGCCACGAAGATAACGTGCGGCATAATATGGTTCAGTTGATCTTGAAATAATCACTCCATTTGTTGTCGAGGCATGTATAAACCTGAACTCACCATTGGAAAATGTTTCAGTAACTATCCCGACATGTCCCACTTTTCCATTCATTCTGCTTCCCTGAAAGAATACCAAGTCTCCTTTTACCAGGTTCTCTTTTTTATTAATAGATGGAAATTGCCTCTCTTGTCCCGATGAGCTGGAGTTTAGTCTAAAGCCAAACTCTTTGAATACAAACGAGGTGAATCCTGAACAGTCAAACGAATTTGGTCCTTTACCGGCATATCTGTATGGTTTGCCAATAAATTTCTCACTATAATTTAGTATATCTGTTCGCAACGATGCATCTGTATTTTTATAAGACAAACTTGTTCTTCCGGCTCCACAGGATGCAAGAACCACCAACAGTGTTGCAAGTGATACAAATTTTAAAACTTTGTTTTCGAATAAAATCTTAAAATACATACAGAGTTTTTAATACAGAAAAACAAAGTTAAGAAAAAAGCATTTTATAATTAATTACTTATATATTTTTTAACAATGTAGCTGTTATTTAAGCTGTTTAAGATCTAATTGTTAAAAAATAACAGTATGCAATATGCTTAATAGAGAAGTTTTAATAAAAAATCGTATATTTAATGTTTACAATGTTTCAATTAACTAAATAAAATATGGAGCAACTGAAAAATATAATATTTGACTTTGGAGGTGTATTGATAGATTGGAATCCCGTTTACTTATATCGGAAAGTATTTAGTAAAGAGGAAGAAATGGAGTATTTTTTGGAAAATATATGCAGTCCAGAGTGGAATCTAGAGCAGGATAGAGGACGTCCATTGGCCGAAGCGACTAAGCTTCTTCAGGAAAAATATCCTGACTATAAAGATGAAATCGAAATGTATTATGGTCGATGGACAGAAATGTTAGGGGGCATGATAGAAGAAAACGTTAAACTAATCAAGCCTTTGAAAAACAAATACAAAGTATATGGACTAACAAACTGGTCTGCTGAAACCATTCCTTTTGCTATGAAGCGCTATGACTTTTTTAATGAATTAGAGGGTATTGTAGTTTCAGGTACAGAGAAATTGGTGAAACCTGATACTCGTATTTATGAAGTATTGCTAAACCGATATCAATTAAAAGCCGAAGAGTCGTTATTTATTGATGATAATGCTGCAAATATAGAAACAGCTAAAAGAATGAATTTTAAAACTATCCATCTTGCTGATAATCTAAACTTAGAAGAGTGGTTAAATGACAACTTAATTTTAATCTAAATTGTATGATTCAGCACATTTAACGTTTTTTTTTCACCTGAATTATATAATGTTCTTACCTTTGCCAGTCATAAAACAATGTGGAAAGATTTGGACTGCTTGCAACCACAGTAAAAAATGCTAAAACGATTTTCTTGTATTATCCTTTCATTTTATAGCTGCAGTTCACACGTTGTTTATAGTTTTTAATGTAAAACAGCGTTTTCTTTATGTCTGAAAGATCAGCCTCAAAGGCGATATCCGAAGTCATAGGAGAAGACATAAATTATTAAAGGATGAGTTATTTATTTACATCTGAGTCAGTTTCGGAGGGTCACCCGGATAAGGTGTCGGATCAAATATCTGATGCAATTTTAGATGAGTTTTTGGCATATGACCCTAATTCAAAAGTTGCTTGTGAAACTCTGGTAACCACAGGTCAGGTAGTATTGGCAGGTGAGGTAAAATCTAATGTATATGTTGATGTAGCCGATGTAGCACGTAGTGTGATTGAAAACATAGGCTATACAAAAAGTGAGTATGGCTTCGAGGCTAACTCTTGTGGTGTTTTCTCAAGTATACATGAACAGTCGGACGATATAAACCGTGGAGTTGATCAGAAATCAGATCCAATGGAGCAGGGTGCAGGAGATCAAGGAATGATGTTTGGATATGCTACAACAGAAACAGATAACTATATGCCTCTTACACTTGATTTGAGTCATGCCCTGCTGCAAGAATTGGCCAACATACGCAAGAATGAGTCAGACTTGATGCCGTATTTGCGACCTGACGCAAAATCGCAAGTGACAGTTGAGTATTCTGATGATGGAACGCCGTTGCGTATTGATACAATCGTAATTTCTACTCAACATGATGAGTTTGAACAACCTAAAACAGATACAAAAAAAGCGGCACTTGAGGCAGATGAAAGAATGCGATCGCTTATTGAAACAGATGTTCGTATGATACTTATTCCTCGAGTAAAAGCACAGTATAAACGACGAAAAGATATACTTAAATTATTCGATGGAGATATAAAATATTATGTTAATCCAACCGGTAAATTTGTTATTGGAGGTCCGCATGGTGATACAGGCCTTACCGGTCGTAAGATAATTGTTGATACCTACGGAGGGAAAGCGGCGCACGGAGGAGGAGCTTTTTCAGGAAAAGATCCATCTAAAGTGGATAGATCTGCTACATATGCAGCACGTCATATTGCAAAAAATATGGTTGCAGCAGGCATTTCATCAGAAGTACTTATTCAGATTTCTTATGCAATAGGAGTACCAGAGCCTATGAGCATTTATGTGAACACATATGGTAAGAGCAATGTAAGTTTATCTGATTCTGAAATAGCTGAGAAAATTCGTTTACTTTTCGACTTGCGTCCTAAGGCGATAGAGCAACGTCTTAAGCTTCGAAATCCTATATATCTGGAGACAGCAAGCTATGGACATATGGGAAGAGAACCTCAAATTGTGGAAAAAGTCTTTAATTCGCGTTACCAACAGAACCCCATTAAATTTAATGTTGAACTTTTTACGTGGGAAAAGCTCGATTATGTTGAAAAAATAAAGAAAGCTTTTGATTTAGTTTAATCAAGTGAAATAATCACTTACAACATCATCTAATAAGAATTCTAACTTTTGTTTTAGGGAGTAATAAAGCAATATATAGGATACTTTAGTATAACATCAGTCTAACCCTCCTCGAGATTTATAGAGGTTCATATGAGGAGGAGTCGAAGATGATTAGGAGTATGTATGGCTCATGTAGCTTTTAAGTATAGTTTTTGTATGTTTTAATTACCTGTTGTGTGGCATATAGGAGTTAATATTTTTATATAAGTTTTAAAAACAGATGAATAAAAAAAATCCGGTTGTTGTTGTTTATTGTGCTTCTAGTTCGGAGATAGATAAATCTTTCATTAAAGCTGCAGAAAGGCTTGGTGTGTTGTTGGCTGAAAATAATATCACCTGTATTACCGGTGCAGGAAAACAGGGACTTATGGGCACTTTAAATGACACCATTCTGAGTCATGGTGGTAAAGTAAAAGGAATTATTCCAGAATTTATGGTTGATGCGGGCTGGTGTCACGATAACCTTACAGAAACAATAATAACTAAAACTATTCACGAAAGGAAAGAGAAAATGGCTAGACTTTCTGATGCAGCGATTGCTATGCCTGGTGGTATTGGTACTTTGGAAGAGCTGGCTGAGATAATTACTTGGAAACAGTTAGGTCTTTTTAAAAGACCAATCATAGTTCTAAACACAAATAATTATTACGGTCCTCTGCTTACATTTTTTGAAAATATGATTGAACAGAAGTTTATGAGTCCTGCATATTCAAAATTGATACAAACAGTATCTACTTCTGATGAAGTAATAGATATTCTAAAAAGTAATTCAGACTGGAACCCTATATTTACTAAATATCACAAAAAAGAGTTGTAAATTTGCGAGAAACATATTAAGTAAGTGCCTCTTTTAATTCCCGATACTATACAGGATTCATTGTCCTTTTATTTGAGAGCAGAAGAACAGCCTGTTCTAAAAGATCCTTTTTATTTGAATTTTGGGAGTTATGAATATTTGCCTACAAATCCACAAGGAGTATTATTTGCACCTGATTCAACTACAGTTGAAATGTTTTCTCCTACTTTCGGTAATGAAGGTTTGATGTTTTCATTTTCGCCAATTGTGAGTGGAACGTTATTTTTAATGTTCCTATTATGCTTTGTTTTGTTTTCAGTTATCTTTAGTAAAGAGGGAGTTGCATTGTCTGGAAATTTCAGCAATATTTTTTCTCTGGGAAAACGATCTTCTAAAGGTTTTAAAGAGCAGGTAACTACAACTGAAATATGGGGTGAGTTTTTCATGATATTTCAGGCTATCCTATTATATACCATATTTTCAGTTACTTTTTTACAGGAGAAAGTGCTTCTTAGTTTTTCTTTGGGGTCATATATTTCTAGTTTTCTTGGTGTTTTTCTTGTAATAGCTATTTTACTTGGGTTAAAGTATTTAATATACAAGATGATTGCCAGCTTCTTTTTGCGTAATGATATAAACAACTGGATAAGTCGTTATTTTCGATTAATTGAATTAAGTGGAGCTGTCTTATTTATTCCACTATTCACTTATGTTTTTCTACCTGAGAGCAGAGATGTTTTAATAATAATAATAGTGATTATTTTTGTTACAGTACGTCTGATAGTTATTGTTGAATTGTTAAATATTTTCGTTAAAAATAAAGTAGGTAGTTTTTATTTTTTTGTCTATCTTTGCGGTACTGAAATTGCACCCTATTTATTGTACTATAAAGGGCTGCAATTTATTATAAGTATTTTAGGAAATAACATAGTATGAACGCCCGTAAAGTAAAAAGAATTCTTGTTTCTCAACCAGAACCAAAAAGTGAAAAATCTCCCTATTACGATGTAGCGGGAAAGCATAATGTGAGCCTTAGTTTTTATCCTTTTATTAAAGTAGAGAGAGTTTCAACAAAGGAGTTTCGACAACAACGAATAAATATTCTCGACTTTACAGCAATAATTTTTACTTCCAGAACAGCAGTTGACAACTTTTTTTCAATTTGTGAAGATTTAAAAATAACAATACCTGAATCGATGAAGTATTTTTGTATTTCAGAGATAGTTGCATTATATCTTCAAAAATATATTGTTTACAGGAAGAGGAAAATATTTTTCAGTCAGACAGGTAAGATTGAAGGACTTAACAACTCATTAACAAAGCATTCGAAAGAAATTTTCTTATTCCCGGTGCCGGAAGAGCATAGCGACGATATTTCGCAGTTCTTGGAACAAAAGAAGCTGGATTTCACTAAGAGCGTAATGTATAGAACTGTAAGTAATGATTTTCTTGAAGATGAAAAGTTGGATTATGATATGATAATTTTCTTTAGTCCTCTTGGTATTCAGTCATTAAATAAAAATTTCCCCAACTTTGTACAAGGAGATATTGCTATTGGATGTTTTGGAAGTGTAACGGCAAAGGCTGTTGAAGAGGCTGGAATGAGACTCGACTGTGAAGCCCCTCAGCCGGAGTATCCATCTATGGTTGCTGCTCTGGATGCTTTTCTTAAGGAAAATCACAAGCATCACGATTGACAATAATAAGATATTAATTCATTTAAAAGGGAAAGTGTAATATAAACTTTTCTTTTTATTTTACATAAGATCATATATCTGATTTCAAAGAGATTAGCCATTGCTGTAGAAAATTGCTTTTGTTAGAATACTTTTATCTGTGGAAAACGAACAGCGCTATTTTTTTAAAAAAGAGGAGAGAATAACAGGTGATAAAAGAATAGAAACTCTTTTTACCTGTGGAAAATCATTTGTAGCATATCCCTTAAGAGTTGTTTATCTTGATAAAGATATTGATAGACCTTTTATATTAGAGGTATTGGTGAGTGTTCCTAAAAGAAAGATAAAGTCTGCTGTTAAACGTAATAGGATGAAACGTCTTATTAGAGAGTCTTTTAGAATGAACAAACACATTCTTAACGATGTTTTAAAAGAGGATTATAAACATCTTGAAATTGCATTTATCTATGTGAAAGATGAGTTAACTGATTTTATTACAGTTGAGAAAGGTATGCGTAAGGCGTTAAGCGAGATTAGAAATAAATTGGAGACTAGTAAAGAATAATTATGAATGGTTTGAATAAGCTATTAACACAGATTTTACTCATCCCTGTTTATTTTTACAGAGCAGTTATTTCGCCGATTTTACCTCCCAGTTGCAGGTACACCCCCACTTGCTCACAATACACAATAGAAGCATTAAAAAAACATGGACCTTTTAAAGGTCTATACCTTTCTGCAAAACGAATATTAAGTTGTAATCCATGGGGAGGATCAGGTTATGATCCTGTGCCAGAGCCTAAATCAGATAAAGGTAAGATGAGAACATAGGATAATAATTTATGTTTTTTTACGATATACATACACATAAGATTAATTCGGAAGATAGCGATGGTTGTTATTATTCGTCTATCTTGAATGTTTGTTCCCTCGAATTTGAAGGTGCTAAAAAACTGTATCAACAACACTTTTTTTCTTGTGGCATTCACCCTTGGCATTCAGAAGATAGCGAAATACAGATGAAATATCTTGCTGAGATAGTTTCTGACTCACGTATTGTGGCAGTTGGAGAAACAGGCTTAGATAGATTAAAAGGATCTTCCCTTGATGTGCAGACACCTCTTTTTAAGAGACACATAGAGTTGTCGGAAGAAGCAGGGAAACCGATTATTATTCATTGTGTTAAAGCTTGGGATAAACTCTTGAAAGTAAAAAAAGAAACCAATCCCACACAACCTTGGATTATTCATGGTTATAGAGGAAAACCAGGATTAACTAATCAGCTTATAAAAGAAGGGTTCTTTTTTTCAGTTGGCGAGTTCATAAATAGAGACTCATTGCAGTTGATACCTATTGACTCGCTTTTCTGCGAGACTGATGAAGGAAAAATGACTATTCGAGAAGTCTATCTACAGACATCATTAGCCGTAAATATGGAATTAGAGGAGTTTGTATTAAAAGTTGATGCAAATGTTAGTAGAATATTTCCTGCCGTAAAGCCTCCTCAGGCATATTAACTCGAAGAATAGTAGGAGTAGAAGATTACTTTCTTCCGAAATCTGCAGGTATTTCGCCCCAGTTGTTAGTATCCCATTTTAGTATTGGATTAGAGTAGTCATGCGTTCGCAGCCACTTCTCTGCGCGCTCAATAAGTTCAAAAACAGCTGTGTTTTTAGCTGAACGTTTAAGCTTGGTATTACATTTTTTATTTGCGACCCATTTTATGGCATTTACGCTATCTGAATAAATTGGGATATTGTTTTCATCATTTATTAAAAGGGCTAAAGCATGTACGATGGCAAGGAACTCACCAATATTATTTGTGCCTTCTTCCAAAGGGCCATAATGGAAAATTTCGACACCGTCAGCTACATATACACCACGATATTCTAAAAGTCCGGGATTCCCACTGCAGGCAGCATCTACAGCAATACTATCATTTATAACTATATCTGATGGGTATGAATGGTTAATGTTTTTTGTACGAGATAAACTTTTACTATTTTTGGAATTTAAATGTTTCCAAGGGTTTTCAGTAAATGCTTTATCAGCTTCTTCCATAGAGGTGAATGATTTATACAATGCATTTTCGAATCCTTGCACGTTTTTTTTACATTCATCCCAAGAGGAGTAAACTCCAGGCTCTAATCCGTTCCATATTACATAATATTTTTTCTTTTTAGCCATTTGTCAATCTTTCACAAAGAATCAAGAATATAAGGTGTTAATTCCTCCTCAATACTAGGTTCTACAGGCTCCTGAATAGTTACAATGCTATCCACAACAAACTTAGTGTATCCCCTCCATGGTAGTGTGCCAAAATACTCTTTATAATGCAGCTGAACGTTTTTTCCACCGGAAATCATTAGTATTTGTGCAATCTCTTTGTCTACTACAGAGAAATCGAATTGATTAGACTGTAAGCCTCCCGGTTTATCGGCACGAAATCCCGACTGTATCAATTTTCCTTCGTAGGTTTTAAAGATAACTCCCTTATATACAAGATAATTTAATTCACCCGATTTAACACCTGTTCCAAATACATAGTAATATCTTACATAAACAAATAGTCCAAGAGCAAGTATTACTATCCCTATGAACCAAATTAGCCCTTTACGGTTTTTTCTTTTTTTTGGTTTTAGATCATCCATAATTATAGAACAATTTTAGATTGCAAATATACCGTTTATTTTCATTTTTTAGTGAAATAGTATCTTAAATCACAATGAGAACTCCTTTATTTGGGCTATATTTGTTATTCATAAAATTATTATAAACATCTTTTTTTAGAATAAAAAACTAAAGTTTTAAATGAAAAAAATTACAATAATCCTAGTTACACTGTTAATTACGGTTGCGATTGCTGCACAGAGTGCTTATACTTTTAACACTGTAAAAGAAAATCCAATTACATCTGTAAAAAACCAATACAATACAGGGACCTGTTGGAGTTTTTCAGGTGTAGGACTTTTGGAATCCGAACTTATTAGGATGGGGAAAGGTTCTTTTGACTTATCTGAAATGTACATTGTACGTAGAAATTATGAAGATAAGGCGAAAAAATATGCCCGATTACATGGCAGTCTGAATTTTGCCGCAGGTGGTTCATTTGCAGATGTGGTAGAAACCATAAATGATTTTGGAATTATGCCCAACGAAGCCTATGTGGGTCTTAATTATGGTTCAGAAACACATGATCACGGAGAACTAGATAGAGTTTTATCGGGATATATGGAAGGGATTATTGGTGCTAGAGGTCTTTCGCCTGTTTGGTTTGAAGGTTTTTCATCAATATTAGACTCATACCTAGGTGAAGTACCTGATAAATTTATATATAATGGGATTGAATATACTCCACATACTTTTGCTCAGTATCTGGGGTTAAATCAGGAAGATTTTATTTCATTGACTTCATTTACTCATCATCCTTTTTATTCAGCTTTCCCTATTGAAGTGCCTGATAACTGGCGATGGGCAAACTCATACAATATTCCAGTTGATGAATTAACTGAAGTTATGGATAATGCAATAATGCAAGGTTATACTATTGCTTGGGCAACAGATGTTAGCGAAACTGGCTTTTCACGTTTAGGTATAGCAATTGTTCCAGATGAGAATTCGCCTGAAAATGCAGGTAGTGATCAGGAAAGGTGGCTTGGACAGACTAGTGTTGAACGAGATGCAAGTATTAGGTCGCGTATAGGTTTTGAGGTGTTAGCTGAAAAAAAAATAACTCAGGAAATGCGTCAGATAGGTTATGATAATTATCAAACTACTGATGATCATGGTATGCAGATTTATGGTATTGCAACAGACCAGAATGGTAATAAATATTATATGGTAAAGAATTCCTGGGGAGAGACAGGACCTTATAATGGGTTATGGTATGCATCTGAACCATTTGTTAAATATAAAACTCTTAGCATTGTTCTGCATAAAGATGCTATACCTGAGAATATTGCACAGAAGCTGGGCTTTTAAATACTTAAGATAAAATATGGGTATAAACGAACTATACTCAATTTTTTGTGAATATCCAATGGTAACAACAGACTCCAGAGTCTGCAACCGTGGATCGATTTTTTTTGCTTTAAAAGGTGAAAGATTTAATGGAAACCTTTTTGCTAAAAAAGCTTTAGATGCAGGTTGTTCTTATGCTGTAGTTGATGAATACGTTGGAGATTCCAAAAATGAAAGAATCATTAAGGTTGATGATGTTTTAACTACTCTACAAGAACTGTCAAACTTTCATAGAAAAAAACTTAAGATTCCAATTATTGCTATAACAGGAACTAATGGGAAGACTACCACTAAGGAGCTGATTACTTCATCATTGTCGAAAAAGTTTAATATAGTTTCAACACAAGGAAATTTTAATAACCATATTGGTGTGCCTTTAACCCTGCTTTCTATGAATAAGTCACATGAAATTGGAGTAGTTGAAATGGGTGCAAGTCATCCGGGTGACATTAAAGAACTATGCGAAATAGTAGAACCTAACTATGGTGTTATTACCAATGTAGGGATAGCACATATAGAAGGGTTTGGTTCTTTTGAGAATGTAATAAACGCCAAAGGAGAGCTGTATGACTATATCCGTGCATTTGAGGGGAAAGTTTTTGTGAATAAAAACAATAAGATACTCTATGATATGTCTGAAGGAATGGATCGTATCTTATATGGTGAAAATGATTCAACACTTTTCGTGTCAGGTTCGATAGCAAATGCAGCTCCATTTTTAGAATTTGATTGGAGTTTTTTTGACAGTTCATATCGAGTTAAAACGCGTCTGGTGGGTGAATTCAATTTTGATAATGCCATAGCTGCTGTGGCTATATCAAAGTTTTTCGGTATAAATGCTGAGTGGATTAGTATAGCTCTTGAAGAATATGAGCCAACTAATTATAGATCACAATTCATGCGAACCCAAAAAAATGATCTAATTATAGATACTTATAATGCCAATCCTACTAGTATGAAGACATCACTTGATTTTTTCACCTCTATACCCAGTACGTTACCAAAAATGTTGATTCTTGGTGAGATGAAAGAGCTAGGATCAATTAGTGATGAAGAACATAAAAAGATGATTAGTTATCTTGATAATCAATCTTTCTCAATTATTTGTTTTGTAGGTAGTATTTTTAAAAATATCGTTAACACTAATAAGGATTGCTTATATTTTGATAATGTAGAAGAATTGATTGAAAGATTAAAAATTAAACCTGTAGAAAATCATTTTATATTTCTCAAAGGTTCTCGTTCTATGCAATTAGAGAAAGCAATTGAACATCTTTGATCTTCGTGTATATTATAATCTTGTTTTGCAAGTGTTATCTATCTATTTATTACTCGAAAAAGACTGTTAGCATAACCATTTCAGAAACTGTACCAATACGATATTGAGGTCCTACTAATCCAATTCCGGAAGTAACGTAAACGTGGGTGTTATCTTTTTTCTTATATCCATGAGCTACCTCATAAATAATTTCTGTGGCTATATTGCCAGGGAAGACCTGACCATGGTGGGTATGACCATAAAGTGCAATATCGACACCTGCCTTCGACTCTTCACTAAGGTCGTTAGGTGTATGGTTAAGAACAATAATAGGTTTTGACATATTCACATTTTGATCTTTTAGAAGCTTGTCTGTTGATTTCCTGTCTTCAATAATCTTATCTTCTCGCCCTACAATATAAAAAGCATTGTCAATAAAAACTGCAGAGTCTCGCAACATAGTTATTCCAACATCATTCAAAAGTTGAATCTTCTCTTCGGCATCATATCTATACTCGTGATTACCTACACATGAAAAAACACCTAAACTGGCAGAAAGTCGTTCGAGTTCTTTTCCCATATTTTGTTGTAATATAGGGTCGATGTTAGAATCAATAATGTCACCAACAAAAAATATAAGATCTGCCTCTTGAGCCATAATAAGATCGACAAATCGTTTTGCGTGTTTGCGGTTTATCATCCAACCCAAATGTAAATCACCTATAACAGCAATTCGTAAGGAGTCTATATTTTCTACGGGCTTGTTTACAGTAATTTGTAATTGTTGTACAACCGGATTCAAAAAACTATAATGCCCATATATCATTATTATTGATACAATTAATATTGTTATAGTAAATGAAGGAATCTTGAATTTTTGAGATTGTTTTTTTAAGCTCCATGATTTTTTTTGAATCTTTCTGATTAATATATAAATAAGATCAATGATTAACCATAGCCCTCCTGAATAAAGCAAAAATAGCATCCAGCTACTCCCCATCACACGAATTATTTGTGTAATATTTTCGGGAATTCTTCTATAGAAAATAAGACCGAAAGCGTAAACTAATAACTCAATACCGAAAACTAATATTAGTAAAATCCGTAGATGCTTTTTATTTTCGAATGAATGCCAACCTTTCAGAAAAACTAAAACGTTAAGAGTAATATGAATTATGAAAGCGTTAATCAGTGCACGCATATACCATATAGTTGCTGTAATGAATAATAGCTTAGCTAATTTTAATTGAAAGAGATGAGGTGGTTGTATTTTATTGTGAAGGAGTTAAATCCAGCACAAGATATTCAGATCTGGTTCCTATCCTGAATTTACCACCCCATATACCTATCCCGGATGATACGAAATAATGAGTATTCTCTTTTTTTAGATAACCATGAGAAATTTCAAAAAGCTTGTCAGTAATCAATGATATTGGAAATACTTGTCCACGATGAGTATGTCCTGATAGTTGAAAATCTACATTTTGTTTCATAGCTTCATCAAGATTTATCGGTTGGTGGTCAAGCAAAATGGTGAAAGTTGACTTGTCCACACCTTCCATGATGTTGTATAGATTTTCTCTGTTATTATTAGAATGATCATCACGCCCTATAATGGTTATTTCGTTTAAGTTTTTAGATGTGTCTCTTAGCAGTGTTATACCAGCTCGCTCAAAAAAATATTCATCTTCATTTAATGCAAACATTAAGTCGTGATTACCTGTACAAGAGAAAACGCCCATTTGTGAGTTTAATTTATTTAAAACAATTTCTATCGAATCTTTTTTTAATGGACGCATGTGATTATCAATTAAATCTCCTGCAATTAAGACTAAATCAGGTTTTTCAGAATTTATTAGATCAATCCATTTGTTTACTTCCCGTGCAGATATTGTGTATCCTATATGAAGATCACTAATCCCTACAATTCTAATGGGGTTTGATATTTTATCAGATTCAATGCTAATATGTTGTCGTTTCTTATTATGATACTGAATGTTCCCATAAATTAAAATTAAAGCAACTGCACTGAAAACTATCAAAGACGTTACACCATTATTAGTAAAAACTCTGTAAATAACACTCTTGTCAACAAAATGAAAAACACCATTTAGGAGTCGAAAAATATCTATTAATAATACTACAATTAAAAGATAGAGGAATGTAATAATCCACCCTGTACTGAATTTATAAATGAGTCCGGCAATTGAAACATTTATCTTTTCTCCAAAAGCGAAAAACAATAACATTCCTACGATTCCTACTATAAATAAAGTTATTATTATAACACGTATTATAGTTGTTTCCGGCACAAGCTTATATAGCCTAAAAGCAGTATAAATATAAACTGTAAGAAAAATTAAAGGAAATATTATCATAAGGATTTTTTGTGGCAAAATTTTCATACTTTAAAAAGTAAAACTTATTTCATTTAACGATTAAAACGTATAAATGTTTTCCTACAAAGATAAATGCTTAAAATAGAAATACTGAATAAAAAAATAAAATAACTTGAAAAACATTTTGGAGATTTTAAAATATATGATATATTTGTAATATTATTATAATATCATTTCAAATATTTCATAATATGAAAACAAAAGAGTTCAATTTTAAGGGTCTAAAAGCTAATGGCTTTGTTATACTATTTCTGGAAATTTTATTATTTGCTGCAATAATATGGTTCTTTTTTCATAGCGTATGGGGTATAATAGCAGGTATTATTTTATCCGTACTATGGCTAATAATTCTGTTTGGATTCACTAAGTTAGAGCCAAATGAAGCAGTAGTGATGATTTTCTTTGGTAAATATAGAGGAGTGCTAAAGGATACAGGTTTTTTTTGGATTAATCCCTTTATGACAAAGAAAAGGCTATCTCTTCGGGCTAGAAATCTTAATCCAGATCCCATTAAAGTAAACGATAAGGTTGGAAATCCAGTTCTTATAGGGTTAGTGCTTGTATGGAGACTGAAGGATACCTACAAGGCTATGTTTGAAATTGATTCACAGACTATAGCAGCTTCAACTCCCAATAGTGTGGGTGGGGTAACATTTTCTGTGAGTAAGCAGATGGATGCATTTGAAAACTTTGTAGATGTTCAGAGTGATGCTGCGCTCAGAATGATAGCTGGAAAATATGCATACGACAGTAGTCTGGTTTCAGATGATGAGGTTACTCTAAGGTCAGGCGGAGATATTGTAAATGAAGATCTGGAAAAAGAGTTAAATAACCGACTTGAAATGGCTGGTATTGAAATTTTGGAAGCACGTATTAATTACTTGGCCTATGCACCTGAAATAGCTGCCGTTATGCTGCGTCGACAGCAGGCAGAGGCTATTATTGCTGCTCGTGAAAAGATTGTTGAAGGAGCAGTCACAATGGTGAAAATGGCTCTGGAAAAAATTGAAGATGAAGATATAGTAGAGCTTGATGCCGACAAAAAAGCAGCAATGGTAAGCAATCTGTTGGTAGTACTTTGTGCAGACGAATCCGCTCAACCAGTATTAAATACAGGATCACTTTATCAATAATTTGAATGTGAATATATCTTATATGATATAATAATTATATTGTCAATTGGGTTAGTGATATGAGCATAAAAAAAGTGTATTTTCAGGAAGTTCAGCGTCAAAGCTGGCTTATATGGCTTGTGCTGTTGATTATTAATCTGATTTTTATTCTTGGATCTATAAAGCAGATTGGGTTTAATGAACAGTTTGGTGATAAACCCATGAGTGATATTAGTTTACTTATTGTTACTGTAATAATCTTTCTATTCTCTTTTTCCTTGACGGTATCTTGTAAACTTGTGACCATAATAAATAACAAAGGTGTTTTTTTTAGATACTACCCTTTTCATTGGAGATTTAAATACATTGATTGGAAAACGATTGATAAGCTTTCAGTGGTAAGATATAATCCTTTACTTGAATATGGGGGTTGGGGCTTTAGGAAAAGACGCAGAGGAGCTTTTGCATACACTATAAAAGGTAGAATGGGATTACTAATAGATCAAAAAAACAGTAAAAGTATTTTGATAGGAACACAAAGATCAGAATCTTTAAAAGATATTCTTACTAAATTAGATAAGGATGGAGCATACTTAGTATGAAAAAAAAAGAAAAGACAATCAGAAATTTTGCATTGCGTTTAGATTTGGAAACAATGGCTGCTATTGAGAAATGGGCTGCTGATGAATTTAGAAGCGTAAATGGGCAGATTCAGTGGATGCTTGATCAGGAGCTTCGTAAGAGTGGTCGTTTAAAATCGAAGTAATTGCTCAGTAAACTTTTGATTAAAATAGATTGATAATGAAACTTTCATATGGTCAAAAATATATTTACTCCTATTTTAAATATTATAAATATTTGTACAGGACAATATTTATAAACAAAAAGGCAGCATAATTAAAACAGTAAAAAAACAGTAAATCTAATTTATGTCAGTGTAACTCTCAATGTTATGGGAGATTGAAATTCAACTTAGTAAAGCTACAATATTGGAATTCAATAATCTGTATTATTTAAACTTAATTATATTACATCATTGGAAGATAATTTTCTTTGTAAAGAATTTTATTTCCTGTATTTTTGAAATATGAGGATTGATATTATTACAGTGCTCCCTGATATGATCGAAGGAGCTATTAATACAAGCATTTTAAAACGAGCTCAGGATAAAGGACTTGTAAAATTAGTACTACATAATTTACGAGAATATTCAATAGATAAACATAAAAGAGTAGATGATTATCCATATGGTGGTGAGGCAGGTATGGTTTTACAAATAGAGCCAATCGATAGAGCAATATCATATCTTAAATCTCAACGAAAGTATGATGAGGTGATTTTCACCACACCCGATGGAGAGCTGTTTACTCAATCAACTGCAAATAAACTATCGTTACTAAATAATATTATTATCCTATGTGGTCATTATAAGGGTATAGATTTTAGGATAAGAGAACATCTTATTACACGAGAAATATCTATTGGCGACTTTGTGCTTACAGGTGGAGAGCTTGCAGCTGCAATTATTGCAGATGCAGTTGTACGAGTGATTCCAGGCTCAATAGGTGATGAACAATCAGCTTTATCAGACTCTTTTCAAGACGGATTATTAGCTCCCCCCGTTTATACTAGACCGGCAGAGTATAAAGGATGGAAAGTTCCTGAAGTTCTACTTTCCGGACATGAAAAAAAAATTCAAGAGTGGAGACATGAACAGGCAATTAAACGCACAAAAAAACTAAGACCTGATTTATTCTAACTTTTTATATCTTTGTAAAATTAAAATATTTAAATAAATATGAAAGGCATTGTATTAGCTGGTGGATCGGGTTCAAGATTATATCCCATAACCAAAGGAGTTTCCAAGCAAATGTTACCAATCTTTGACAAACCAATGATTTATTATCCTATATCTACGTTAATGTTAGCTGGGATAAGAGATATACTTATTATTTCCACACCTTCTGATCTTCCAGGATTCAAACGCCTTTTAGGTGATGGTTCAGATTATGGAGTGAGTTTTGAATATGCTGAGCAGCCTAGTCCTGATGGCTTGGCACAAGCATTTATTATTGGAGAAGATTTTATAGGCGATGATTCGGTATGCTTGATTCTTGGCGATAATATTTTCTATGGACAGAGTTTCAGACTAATGCTTCAACAGGCAGTAACACATGTTAAAGATAGTAAGCAGGCCACAATATTTGGATATTACGTAAATGATCCTGAGCGCTATGGAGTTGTAGAGTTTGACAATGATTATAATGTTAAATCGATAGAAGAAAAGCCCAAAAATCCCAAGTCTAATTATGCAGTTGTCGGATTATATTTCTATCCAAACAGTGTTGTTGATATTGCAAAGAAAATTAAACCCTCTGCACGTGGAGAACTTGAAATAACTACTGTAAATGAGATTTACCTGAACGAACATAAGTTGTATCTTCAACTTCTTGGTAGAGGCTTTGCATGGTTAGATACAGGTACGCATGATTCACTTTCGGAAGCTTCAACTTTTATTGAAGTGCTGGAAAAACGTCAAGGATTAAAAATAGCTTGTCTAGAAGAGATTGCATTACTAAACGGATGGATTTCAAAAGATGATATAAGACGCATTGCTGAACCAATGAAAAAAAATCAGTATGGTCAGTATCTATTGAGATTAATAGATATAGTTTGACATTTATGATTGTAGAAAAAACCGGAATAGAAGGATTGATTTTAATTCGTCCTGAAGTATACAGAGATGAGAGAGGCTATTTTCTTGAATCATTTTCCCAAAGAGTGTTTGAGGATAAAGTAAATAAAACTTTTTTCGTACAAGATAATGAGAGTAAATCCAAGTACGGTGTGTTAAGGGGATTACATTTTCAAAAACCGCCCTTTGCTCAGGCTAAACTGGTTAGAGTTATAAGTGGAAAAGTGTTGGATGTTGCTGTTGATCTAAGACATAATTCTCCAACATTTGGAAAGCACTACTCAGTTGAGTTGTCTGATGAAAACAAACTGCAAGTCTTTATTCCACGTGGCTTTGCACATGGTTTTGTTGTACTTAGTGATTATGCCGTATGTCAGTATAAATGCGACAATTATTATGCTCCAGATTATGCAGAAGGTATAAAGTGGAACGATAAGCAGTTGAATATTAATTGGCTATTATTAGAACGAGATATTATACTGTCAGAAAAAGACAAAAATAATCCCCCATTGAATATGAACATTGTCTATTTTAATAAGTAGGAACAAGAATAAATTTATAAATACTTTGAATGATATGGAAAGGAAAAATATTTTAATTACCGGAGGAGCCGGCTTTATTGGTTCGCATGTAGTAAGACAATTTCTTAACAATTATCCGGAGTATGAGATTATCAATGTTGACACACTTACCTATGCAGGTAATCTACTGAATTTGAAAGATGTGGAAGAGCAACCTAATTATACTTTTGAGAAGGCTGACATATGTGATTTTTCTGACATGCAAAATCTTTTCAAGAAGTATGATGTAAATGGCGTTATTCATCTTGCAGCAGAGAGTCATGTTGATCGTTCTATCACAGATCCATTTTCATTTGCCCGTACAAACATAATGGGGACACTCAACCTTTTGCAAGCTGCAAAGGAACATTGGGCAGATAATTTCGAAAACAAACTGTTCTATCATGTTTCGACAGACGAGGTTTATGGATCACTCGAATTAGAAGAACATCCTTTCACCGAAAAAACTTCTTACGACCCACATTCACCATACTCAGCTTCAAAAGCTTCTTCTGATCATTTTGTCAGGGCTTACAGAGATACATACGGATTGCCTATAGTTATCTCTAACTGTTCCAATAACTATGGACCATTTCAGTTCCCAGAAAAACTAATACCCCTTTTCATCAATAATATTCGTCATAATAAACCTCTGCCCGTTTATGGAAAAGGAGAAAATGTGAGAGATTGGCTATATGTCGAAGATCATGCAAAAGCTATTGATTTGATATTTCATAAAGGAAGTAACGGTGAGACCTACAATATTGGTGGACTAAATGAATGGAAGAATATAGATCTAATTCAACTTATTGTTAAAGTTGCCGATAGATTACTTGGAAGAGCTGATGGAGAATCAACAAAACTAATCACCTATGTTACTGACAGGGCAGGACATGACCTGCGTTATGCTATAGATGCATCTAAACTGAAGGAAGAGCTTGGGTGGGAGCCTTCACTTCAATTTGAAGAAGGCTTAGAAAAGACGGTGAGCTGGTATCTTGACAATCAAGATTGGTTAGATCATGTTACAAGTGGTGAATACATGAACTATTATAAAAAAATGTACGGCTAATAGATCTTTATAATCCAAAACTGTAAGCTGCACTTATCCCAGGTGTGGCAAAGTTTTTTTTACGAATAGCGCTGTTTTTTGTCCCTATACCAACATCACAGAAAAAAGAAAACTCCAAATTAAGGTATGCATAACCCGCTAATGGGGCAAATGCAACAGCTGTATAACTAGTGCCTATGACAGCACCTATTCGTGGCTCAACAAAGAAGCCATCCTCAAAACCTTTCTGAGTGAATCTATACCCAACTAATGGCATAATATAATTAAAAGCATCATCCATATCATTCATAATACTTGAAATTAATTTGCCTCCCTCATAAGGATTATTAAACCCTTTTAAGCTTAATGATATGTAGTTGTAGCTGTTGTTCGACAATATATTATCCACCGTCAGCCATGATATTGTGCCCCCTGCACCGAACTTTTTATCTCGCTCACTGTTCGAAACAATACCTATATCACCTGACAGCCTGATATAATTGTCAAACTGAGCATTTATACTCATAAGTATTCCAATAGAAAAAAACAGGATAATAATTATTCTTTTCATTTTGTATAGTTTATAAAATTCTGATAACGAAAGTATAGTATTATTTTATCTTTAGCAATTTAAATATTACATTTACATTGAAACATTGAACTACTTTTTTTTCATTTTATTTATAGATATCGGTTCATAAATGAAAAGAAAATATTAAAGAATAAATATATGATAAGTAAATCGTCTAAGATATACGTTGCAGGACATCGTGGACTTGTAGGTTCGGCAATTTGGAAAAACCTTGAAGAGAAAGGCTACACTAATCTGATTGGCAGAACTCGTTCAGAACTTGATCTTATGAATGGTACTGACGTGTCTAGATTTTTCACTGAAGAGAAACCGGAATATGTTTTTCTTGCTGCAGCACATGTAGGAGGGATCATTGCTAACAACAACTACAGAGCTGATTTTATATATAAGAACTTACAGATACAAAACAATGTGATTGGTGAGAGTTTCCGAAATAAAGTTAAGAAACTTCTCTTCTTGGGCAGTACATGTATATATCCAAAAGAAGCATATCAGCCAATGGTGGAAGATTCACTGCTTACCGGACCACTTGAATATACAAATGAACCGTATGCAATAGCCAAAATTGCAGGGTTGAAGATGTGTGAGAGCTTTAATATTCAATATGGTACGAACTACATAGCTGTAATGCCAACAAACTTATATGGCCCTAATGATAACTTCGATCTTGAAAAGAGCCATGTTCTTCCTGCTATGATTCGTAAAATACATCTTTCTAAAGCATTGATGGAGAAAAATTGGGATATAATAAGAAGAGATCTTAATGCTCGTCCGGTAGAGCAAGTGTCAGGAGATGAAAATAATCAGGAGATAGAAGCCATATTAAAAAATTATGGTATTACAGATAAGTATGTAAAACTATGGGGAACAGGTAAACCTTTGCGTGAATTTCTTTGGAGCGAAGAGATGGCTGATGCTTGTGTATTTATTATGGAGAAAGTCGACTTTGTAGATTTGGCTATTAATAAAAAAGACATACGAAATTGTCATATTAATATAGGAACAGGAATGGAGATATCTATCATGGATCTGGCTTATCTGATTAAAGAGACTATAGAATATAAAGGAGATATACTTTTTGATGATTCAAAGCCTGATGGTACTATGAGAAAACTGACAGATGTTGCAAAACTTAATAGCTTGGGGTGGAAACATAAAATAGAAGTTGATGAAGGAGTTCAGCTATTATATAACTGGTATGTTCAGAATATATGAAAATTTTCACTATTTTTGCACGTCATTTTTAAATAGAATCAGATGAATAAAGATAAGCACATCTTTGAAATTATTGAGAAGGAACGTGAGCGTCAACAAAAAGGTATGGAGCTGATTGCTTCTGAGAATTTTGTTAGTGATCAGGTTATGAAAGCTGCAGGCTCTGTATTTACAAATAAATATGCAGAAGGTTATCCCGGGAAAAGATATTATGGCGGTTGTGAGTTCATTGATTTAGGTGAACAGCTTGCAATAGACAGACTAAAACAGTTGTTTGGTGCCGAGTGGGCAAATGTTCAGCCGCACTCTGGAGCACAGGCGAATGCTGCAGTATTTTTAGCTTGCCTTAAAGCAGGTGATAAATTTCTTGGATTGAATCTATCTCACGGGGGGCATCTAACTCACGGGTCGCCTGTTAATTTCTCTGGATTAATGTTCCATCCGCTTGAATATAATGTTAGAGAGGATAATCAACAAGTGGATTATGATCAGCTAGAGCAGATTGCACTTAATGAAAAACCGAAACTTATTATTGCTGGTGCATCTGCATATCCCCGAGAATGGGATTATGCACGTATACGAAAAGTTGCAGATGAGATTGGTGCTTTATTTATGGTTGACATGGCACATCCTGCAGGATTAATTGTTGCCGACTTACTGGATAATCCACTGAAACATGCACACATAGTTACTTCAACAACGCACAAGACTCTTCGCGGACCACGAGGTGGTGTGATATTGATGGGTAAAGATTTTGAAAACCCTTGGGGTGTAAAAACTCCGAAAGGTGAGGTTAAGATGATGTCAGCAATACTTGACTCTGCTGTTTTCCCAGGTATGCAGGGAGGTCCGCTTGAGCATATTATTGCAGCTAAAGCTGTATCTTTTTATGAGGCACTACAACCTGAATACAAAGATTATCAGGTGCAAGTAAAGAAAAATGCTGCTTCAATGGCACAAGCTTTCATTGATTTGGGCTATAATGTAGTATCTGGTGGTACCGATAATCATATTATATTGATAGACTTACGTTCAAAATTTCCTGAACTAACCGGTAAAAAAGGAGAGAACTTATTAGTGGAAGCTGATATAACTGTGAATAAAAACATGGTGCCTTTTGATGACAGATCGCCATTCCAAACATCTGGTTTACGTTTTGGCACACCTGCAATTACCACCCGTGGTGTTAAAGATAATCTTATGGGTGAAATTGTTGAGATGGTTGATAAAGTGCTTGCTAATCCTGAAGATGGCAAGGTGAGTTTGTCAGTTCGCGAAAAAGTGAATTCAATAATGAAAGAGTATCCGCTCTTTGCCTGGTAAAAAGTATCTGTCTAACAGACTAATCAAACATATACAACAAACGAGGAGTAGTTGAACTATTTCTCGTTTT
Source organism: uncultured Proteiniphilum sp. (assembly GCA_964622945.1). Classification (GTDB taxonomy): domain Bacteria; phylum Bacteroidota; class Bacteroidia; order Bacteroidales; family Dysgonomonadaceae; genus Proteiniphilum. The sequence goes on along the minus strand of CAZURM010000003.1, from coordinate 3,998 downwards.
TGTTTATATTTGCATATGATAGGGAATTAAAAAATTATGTATCAAACAATTTATGAGTGTCCTTCAGAACGAAATTAAGTTTGTTCCGGGTGTAGGTCCTAAAAGAGCAGCCCTGCTAAACAAAGAGATTGATGTTTTTACTGTAGGTGATCTTCTGCGTTGGTATCCCTATCGATATATAGATAGAACTCGTTTTTATTATATCCATGAAATAAACAATACGCTAGCTTATATCCAGATAAAAGGAAGAATAACTGCTTTCGAAACTTTCGGAGAAGGACGCAAAAGACGTCTTGTGGCACACTTTACTGATGGTACAGGTTTTATTGATCTAATATGGTTTCAAGGTATTCGCTTTATAGAAGGTAAGTATAATATAAATCAGGAGTATATTGTTTTTGGAAAGCCTAATCTTTTTAATGATAAGTGGAATATTGCTCATCCCGAGATTGATCCATTTCTGAATGACTTTGATTTACCTCAAGGATTGATGGCAATGTATAATACCACAGAGAAAATGAAGAATCATTATCTCAATTCAAAAGCTATGCAGAAAATAATACAAAATGCATTTGAGCTAATCACTGACAAGCTGCCCGAATCATTATCGCCCGATGTTATAAAAAATGCAAAGTTAATATCGTTTCATGAAGCAATTGAGACTATACATTTTCCTAAATCACCTGCTAAGTTGAGGGATGCTCAATATAGACTAAAGTTTGAAGAACTATTTTATATTCAATTAAATATAGTTAAGTACGCTTATGCCAGAAAAGGCAAACTAAATGGTTTTATATTTCACAAGGTGGGAGATAACCTTAACTCTTTTTACAAAAAAAATCTGCCGTTTCCTTTAACAAATGCACAAAAGAGGGTAATAAAAGAGATACGTAAAGATACTGCATCAGGGGAACAGATGAATCGACTGCTGCAGGGCGATGTGGGGAGTGGCAAAACTTTAGTGGCTATAATGTGTATGCTGATTGCCTTAGATAACGGTTTTCAGGCATGTCTGATGGCACCAACGGAAATACTTGCATTTCAGCACTATGAAACATTTATTAATATGCTTCGAGGCTTGAGTTTGCGTGTTGAATTGCTTACGGGATCAACAAAGAAAAAAGAACGGGAGAAACTGCATGCCGACCTGCAATCAGGGGAAATTAATATACTGATAGGCACACATGCGCTTATTGAGGATGTTGTAAAGTTCAAAAATCTGGGCTTTGTTGTTATTGATGAGCAACATCGTTTTGGGGTGGCACAAAGAGCAAAATTATGGTCGAAAAACAATAGACCGCCACATGTGCTTGTTATGACTGCTACACCTATCCCTCGCACTTTGGCAATGACTGTGTATGGTGATCTTGATGTGTCTGTGATAGATGAATTGCCTCCGGTAAGAAAACCTGTACACACTCTTCACAGGTACGATCAGAGACGAGGTGAGCTATATAATTTTATTCGTAAAGAGATAAATGTAGGTCGCCAGGTATATATTGTATATCCATTGATAGAAGAGAGTGAGACTCTTGATCTAAAGAATCTTGAAGAGGGGTACGAACATATTAAAGAAGTGTTTCCTGAGTTTAACGTTTGCAAGATGCATGGACGTATGAAGCCAACGGAAAAAGAAGAAGTCATGAAATTGTTCGTTTCTGGAGAGGCAAATATTATGGTTTCGACAACTGTTATTGAAGTTGGGGTTAACGTGCCAAATGCCAGTGTAATGGTTATAGAAAGTGCTCAACGATTTGGGTTATCGCAGCTTCACCAGCTTCGCGGAAGAGTGGGTAGGGGTGCGGATCAATCATACTGTATTTTGCTGACCCCATATGAGTTGTCTGCTGATACACGTAAGAGAGTTGAGATAATGACAGAAAGTAACGATGGATTTGTTATTGCAGAGGCCGACCTGAAACTTCGTGGTCCTGGCGACTTAGAAGGTACACAGCAGAGTGGAATACCTTTTGACCTTAGAATTGCTGATATTGTGAAAGATAATGATATTCTTTTTCGTGCTCGTGAGGTTGCGGAAGAATTAATTAAAAAAGACCCTTCTCTTGAACTACCTGAACATGAGGTGCTGAAGCAGCAACTTAGTCGTATTGGCGGCAATCGATACGAATGGAGTAGAATAAGTTAATCGTAATAAAGCATAATACATTTACCTTATTTTATTCAAATATAGTATATCAATACTTTATAATCCGCTTATATTATCTTTATATAATTATAAGGATAATATAAGCCGGATATAAGCCAAACATAAGCCGGATATAAGCCGATACCGAACAATCTCTTATGGAATATCTTTCAATCAAGATTTTCTCAATTTGATGCTCGCACCACCGGATAGCCAGAACCCGGGTTGGGGAATGTTTCCTATATCTATATGAACATTATGAAAGATGTTACTGGCATTAATGAAAAAATCAATATTTCGTAGTTTATAATTTGCTTTAATATCTAAAATGCAAAAAGGTTTGTAATAAACTATTTCTCCAGGTTGAAGATTATCATATTTTACATAAGAACCGTTTCTCTCTTGCCAACGAAAAATCCATGATAGCGATAGATTTTTTATAATATCGTGATGTAATGCTGCGGTTAACTTGTGACGCAAGTGGTTAAGTGTATAGTTTGAAATTAGTTCATCTTCAACTCTTTTCTGATCTAGGTACATATATCCAATATTTATTGATGTTAAAGGTTGATCTTGATCAAACCATTCTTTGAAATCTAAGGATAGATTGACTTCCATTCCATTCTTATTTATTTGAGTGTGATTTGTTGACTCCCACAACGCCTCAGGAGATGCTTTTACCCAGTCAATCATATTTTTACCTTTCATATAGAAGGCAGCGATTGAGCCCTTAACAACACGTTGATTATATTTAACTCCTATTTCGATTGCCTCTGAAAGTTCAGCTTCAAGATTGCTATTGCCTATATGGGTAGCTGTTGTATAGTAGAGGTCGGTAAATGTTGGCATTCGCGTAGCTTTGTTCCATGATGTATAAAAACTCAACTTATTTGTTGCCCTAAACGATCCATTTATTGCAGGATAGAAATCAAACTTATCAATTACTGCAGTGTTGTAGTTTAATAGTCCTCCCAGCGATAGCGTAAAACGGTCTAGTATAAGATTATGTTCGGCAAAGTAGCTGATATTAGTTCTGTTGTCTGATTTTGTGTATTTTCCGATTGATTTTTCCATCTCTTCACCTAAGACACTACTCAATATTCCTTCATTTCTAAACTCACCTCCAAAGCTTGTGATACCCAGTTTTGAAGCATAATGCATATGTATATTCATTCCTAAAACATCGCTACGATGGTAGTTATGATCTGTATACCAAGAAGGTATATTGGGAGTACCCTCTCTAATTAGTTGGAATTCATCGTAATGTCTTATCCAGTAGATATGAGGAGTTAATTTCAGCTTACCGTTTACTTCACTCTTTATAGAGAAAAATATGCTTTGTGTGTCATCAAACTGATTGGGGTATGCAGCGGAATAAAATGTATTGGCACCATATGCTTTATCGTTTAGTCCTGCTTGAAGATCTATGTTAGAACCATTGATATAAAACCTGCTTTGCCATAGAAAATTATATATATTGTAGTCGCTGTTTGATATATATCCATCAGATCGTTTGTATTCGCCCGAAAGTGAATGAGTGGCTTTATCATCAGAAAAAGCTATACGAGCATCTGCACCGAATAGTCCGTACATACCACCCTCTAATTTGGCATGAACATTAGACTTAGTATCTTTTTTAGTAATTATATTAATACCTCCCGAAAAAGCATTTGCTCCATACACGAGAGATGAAGGACCCTGAACTATCTCTATACGTTCAATATCTGAAAGATTTATGGGTATGTCGAAACTGTAGTGTCCTGTGTGGGGATTTGTAAGGTTAATTCCATTTAGGAGAATGGCTGTTTGATCGAATGATCCGCCTCTGAGAGTTATGTCCGCCTGTACGCCG
>CAZURM010000002.1:0-74093 GCA_964622945.1 uncultured Proteiniphilum sp. | reverse complement strand
CCCACATAAGATATGATTAATGTGCCACCTGTTGGAGCAGACAATTGGAAATTACCATTGAAGTCGGTAATTGTTCCTTGTGATGTACCTTCAACAAGAATGGTAGCTCCAATAACCGGCTCTCCCAAATCATCGATTACGGTTCCCCGTACTTGTGTTTGAGCCGTAACAATCCCTATTCCAATAAAGAAAAGGGTCAAAAACATAGTTAGTTTTTTTTTCATAAACTCTACTTTTTAATTAAACACTTTCATTATTATTCTAATCTTTATTTTTCTTAAAATGCGTAGTATTGTTTTTAATCAATGGCAATGCGTGGTTTACCATAACATTTTAACAGTGATTAATTGTTGACTTTAACAATTATATTAAAATAACTCATTTTACAAATATAAGCTATTTAATTAATATTTATAACTTTTGGAGCATTTTTTTATCAAATAACAACATAAAACATGAAATCGGGTAATTTTGATTGTATTTACTGACAATTTAACTAATTCTTTGCTTTCAGATTACCGTTTGGCATTCATGTTTTTTTAACAAACAATCGAAATTATAACCTATAACAATAAAAATAAGATACAAAAATAGGCAATATTTAATCACTATACAATTATATTGCTGCATGTACAATATTATTGATAGCAAATCGATATAATCTATATGAAAATAGAAATATTAACACTGGTTTTTTTAACAAAAAAAGCAGCCTTTTTAAGGCTGCTTTTTATAATTTTAGAGATTACAAAATCTTATTTTATCTAATTATTCAATTCTTAATAATTCAACATCAAAAATCAGATTTGAAAATGGAGTTATATCACCTCTATCTGCTGAGCCATAAGCTAAGTCATAGGGAATATATAGTTTCCATTTTGAGCCTACAGGCATAAGCTGCAAAGCTTCAGTCCACCCTGGAATAACTTGTGTAACACCAAATGTGGCGGGCTCTCCTCTTTCAACACTACTGTCGAAAACAAAACCATTTATCAGTGTACCATGATAATGTACACTAACTCTATCACTTTCTGAAGGTGTAGGACCGTTGCCCACTGTAATAATCTCATACTGCAATCCACTGGGGAGAGTTACTACATTTTCTCTTTCAGCATTTTCGGCTAAGAATGCATCTCCCTCCGCTATGATATCCAAATATTGTGACTTGAGTTCTTCCTCCTGACGCTCAATTTCAGCTTCCTGAGCTTTTTCTAACTCAGTTTGAACGAAATTGCTTGCATCTGTCTTACTGATTGCCAGTTCCTGATTGCGTAATGTTGAAATAACACCTGCGAGAAGTTGATTATTATTTGCTTTTTGCTTAGAATCTTCACCATAAAGCATGTCATTAAACTGAGGTAGCAGCTGTTGTGAAAACTGCACGCCGATACTCAATCCATGGGCATAAGGCGACTCTGCGTCTAAACCAATTGCCGCTTGCATACCTTTTATAAATTCATTTAACCTAGGGGCGTTGAGCTTATTGATGGAATCAAGCTTTGATGTTAATTCACGTTGTAGTGCAGGAATTTCTTCTGAGTCTGCTGCAGCTATTCGCATCTGATAATCATACTCGATTTCTGAAGTATTGTACAGTACTCCAGCCTGCTCTAAGAATTGTGCTAACCCCTGATCGGCCATTGTTACACCATATGCATAGGAAATGCTGTCCACAGAATTTTTCAAAGAGGTTCTGGGAGTAGAGGATCCACTACAGGAAGCCAGCATAACTGATAGTATAGCTACTACACCAAAAGTACCTAAAATTGATTTTTTCATTTTACTTATATGTTATTATTTCTGTATTTTATTCAATTCCTAACAGCTCAACATCGAATATCAGAGCTGTATTAGGCTCTATTGAACCACCCGAACCATGCTCTCCGTAGGCAAGGTCGGAGGGGATAAATAATCTCCATTTAGAGCCAACAGTCATTAGTTGCAATGCCTCAACCCATCCTTTTATAACTTGGTTTACACCAAATACAGCAGGCTGACCTCGTTCAACGCTACTGTCAAAAACTGTACCATTAATAAGTGTACCGTGATAATGACACTTAACACTATCTGTTGATTTTGGCTTATCACCATCACCATCTTTTAGTATCTCGTATTGTAAACCACTGGGAAGTGATATTACATTTGCTTTCTTTTTGTTTTCTTCGAGAAATGCTTGTCCTTCTTCCAAATTCTTCAGAAACATATCATTCTGCTGTTTATTGAAATAGTCTTGTAATATCTGATTTGCTTCCTGGGGAGTCATTGAAAGTTCACTGTCGTTCATGATCTCTGTAAAGGCTTTAACAAAAGAATCAACATCGATTTTATTGAATCCTGAATTCATTAGGTTTGAAGCCATACTCATTCCTAATGCGTAACTTAATTTGTCCATTAATATATTTACTTTTCTAATTATCATGCAAAAATACGATTTTAATTATAAATAGAATATGTTTATAGATTAAAATGTTTTGATTTTAAGGATAAAAAGCTATATTTGAGATAAAAAGAGATAAAAGATGATATGAAGAAAAAGCTGGTTGTATTAACAGGTGCAGGGATGAGTGCAGAAAGTGGCATAGCAACTTTTAGAGATTCGGGTGGCTTGTGGGATAAATATCCTGTTGAACAAGTGGCTACCCCTCAGGCTTTTGAGGCAGACCCTGAATTAGTATTGAAATTTTATAACTTGAGGCGTCGCGAGTTGATTGGTACAAAACCTAATGCCGGTCATTTTGGATTGGCTGAAATGGAGAAGAAGTTTGACGTTAGCATTATCACACAAAATATTGATAATTTGCATGAACAGGCAGGTAGCACCTCTGTGGTTCACCTACATGGAGAGCTAATGAAATCGCGTTCTACAGCAGATGAATCGCTTGTGTATGATATCGATCCCGAGAATTGTGATATTAAGATTGGTGACAAATGTGAAAAAGGTTCTCAGCTTCGTCCACATATTGTATGGTTTGGTGAAATGGTGCCTATGATGTCTACAGCTGAAGCTATTACACGTAGTGCTGATATATTTGTGATTATTGGTACATCTATGAATGTTTATCCTGCTGCCGGTCTTTTGAATGATGTGAAAAGCGATGTGCCGGTGTACCTTATTGATCCAAAAGATGTGAGCACGAGAAGATATGATATACATCATATAAAAATGGGTGCTTCGGAAGGAGTGAAGGAGCTGGAAAGGCTATTATCATAAAATCACTTTTAACATATAATATTAAACAGCGCTGCTTTGAGAGTGCTGTTTTTTTTGTATTTTTGATTTGAAATAAATAAAAGATTGTGGCAAAAAAAATAGCAGAGACACCAATGATGAAACAGTTTGTCGAAATCAAAGGACAACATCCTGATGCAATATTGCTGTTTCGCGTTGGCGATTTTTATGAGACTTTTTCCGATGATGCAATTTTAGCATCAGAGATATTGGGAATAACACTAACCAGAAGAGCAAACGGAGCAGCTCAGTTTGTTGAGCTGGCTGGATTTCCACATCACGCACTGGATACCTATCTACCTAAGCTGGTTAGAGCAGGCAAAAGAGTGGCTATCTGTGATCAGCTGGAAGACCCCAAAACCACAAAGAAGCTGGTGAAACGAGGAATCACGGAGGTTGTTACACCTGGCGTCTCAATTAATGATAATGTGCTCAACCACAAAGAAAATAATTTTCTCTGCTCAATTCATTTTGCAAAAAACAACATCTTTGGAATATCATTCCTGGATATCTCAACAGGCGAATTTATAACCACTGAAGGTGCTCGTGACAATATTGACAAGCTGCTTTCTAATTTTTCGCCTAAGGAGGTGCTGGTAGAGCATTCCAAAAAGAGTAAGTTTGTAGAGCTGTTTGGTTCAGGATGGCTAATCTCGGAGCTGGATGATTGGATCTTTACAGAAAATGCTGCACTCGATAGACTACTATCGCACTTTAAATCTGCAAGCTTAAAGGGTTTTGGGGTTGAACATCTGGAGGAGGGAATTATTGCTTCAGGTGCTATTTTGCACTATATGGATATCACTCAACATCCAAATATTGAACATATCAGCACTTTAACGCGTATAGAAGAGGAGCGCTTTGTAAGATTAGATAAGTTTACCGTAAGGAATCTTGAGTTGTTGGCCCCAATGAATGAAGGAGGAGAAAGCTTGCTTGGTGTTTTAGACAAAACAATCTCTCCCATGGGCTCACGCCTGATGAGGCGATGGATTGTTTTTCCACTTAAAGAGGTCAGCTCTATTCAAGAGAGACACAATGTTGTAGAACATTTTTTCCGTGAGCCTAAGCTAAAAAAACATCTAACACAGCAGTTGGCATTAATAGGTGATCTGGAACGTATTATTTCTAAAGCGGCAGTTGGCAGAATTGGTCCTAGAGAAGTTGTCCAACTAAAAGTTGCACTAAATGCAATTGAACCAATGCGTCAAGCTTTTATTGAGTCAGGAAACAGCAATCTTAAGGAAATGGGAAAACGCCTTAATCCTTGTCCTGTGATAAGAGATAGGATTGAAAAAGAGATTGTACCTGATCCACCTGCCCTAATTAATAAAGGTGGATTTATCAGGAAGGGGGTAAATAAGGATTTAGATGATCTTCGCAATATTGCCTTTTCAGGAAAAGATTATCTTCTCCAACTACAACAGCGAGAGAGCGAAAGGACAGGCATACCATCTCTAAAAGTGGCTTTTAATAATGTCTTTGGCTATTATATAGAGGTGCGTAACACACACAAAAGTAAAGTTCCTGCAGAATGGACCAGAAAACAGACGTTGGTGAGTGCTGAAAGATATATAACTGAAGAGCTGAAGGTGTATGAGGAGAAAATTCTTGGAGCGGAAGAGAAAATTCTTGTGCTGGAAAACAGAATATATGCTGAGCTTGTGGAGAGTTTGATGGAATATATTTCCATAATACAGAATAATGCTAACATAATTGCACAAGCGGACTGCCTCCTATCGTTTGCAAATGCTGCGGAGCAGTATAACTACATATGTCCAGAGATTAACGAAACACACATAATAGATATTAAAAAAGGGCGTCACCCTGTAATTGAAAGGCAACTGCCGACAGATGAGCCATATATCTCAAATGATGTTTATCTTGACAATGATAGTCAACAGATATTGATAATTACAGGACCTAATATGTCGGGGAAATCGGCTCTTCTTCGCCAAACAGCCCTTATCACATTGATGGCACAAATAGGTTCATTCGTGCCTGCAGAATCAGCAAGAATAGGTCTTGTTGATAAAATATTTACCAGAGTTGGTGCTTCAGACAACATATCACTTGGGGAATCTACATTTATGGTGGAGATGAACGAAGCTGCCAATATAATGAATAATTTGTCGGACAGGAGTCTGGTTATTTTTGATGAACTTGGCAGGGGAACAAGTACTTACGATGGCATTTCTATTGCTTGGGCAATAGTGGAGTATATTCATGAAAACCCTAAAGTTAGAGCTAAAACTCTTTTTGCTACACATTATCATGAGCTCAATGAGATGGAGAAATCATTTAAGAGAATTAAAAATTTTAATGTTGCAGTAAAAGAGATCGATAATAAAGTAATTTTTCTGCGTAAGCTGAAACCAGGAGGGAGTGAACACAGCTTTGGTATTCATGTAGCCAAAATGGCTGGTATCCCTAAAAGTATAACTAAGAGAGCTGATACAATATTAGCTCAGATGGAGAGTTCTAACCGCAGAGGTGATATTAAAAAACCAATTCATGATTTTGTAGAAAAACAGGAGGGTTATCAGATGAGCTTTTTTCAGCTGGATGATCCAATATTGAGTCAGGTTAGAGATGAAATAATTAATCTGGATGTAAATAATTTAACCCCTATTGATGCACTTAACAAACTTAACGAAATAAAGAAAATAGTTAAAGGAAAATAATGTTCCTAACCTCTCCATAATATTATTTCATAAAGAAATTACAAACAATATGTGAATTAAATTGTTTCATCATATGAAAGAACCAAAACACTAACTATTTTTTAACAAAAAATACTTATTTATGAAACTAAAAAAAATCATTCTTGTTGGGTTGCTTATTACAGCATTCACAACATCTACATTACATGCTCAAAGTTATAATACAGCATTTGGGGTACGCTTGGGATATGACAGCGGTTTAACTCTTAAACATTATTTCGCACCAGCTAGTGCAGGTGAGGCAATATTATCTGCTTCTCCACACTGGTTTCAGCTTACAGGGTTGTATGAATACCATCAACCTATTCCTGATGCTCCGGGACTTGACTGGTATGTGGGATTAGGTGCTCACTTAGGAGGGATTCACAAAGACAGAGACCATTATAATAGTGCATTTTTAATTGGTGCTGATTTGATTGGAGGTATAGAATATGTTTTTCCAAGAGCACCGTTTAATGTGTCGCTCGACTGGAAACCATCATTTAATTTCTCTCAGAGCTATAATGATTACTGGTACAGTGGATTCGCACTTAGCTTGAGATATATTATCAAATAAATTGTATTTCAAGAAAAGCTTAAAAGCTAACTCTCGTTGTTTTTTCTTTGTACGGGATTTTACTAAAAGTTTTTTACTAAAGGATTTTTAAACCGCTCTCAAAAAATGAGAGCGGTTTTTCAATACATAGGCAGCTTGAAAAATCGGAACTTATCTGTGTGCTTTAATAGTAGATTATTGAGAGTGAGATTGACTATTAATTATAGCTAAGACTACAACAAAGGAGACAATGACAGCATAAGATCCATGAAAAATATGTATTTTTGTAAACATGCAAAAGACAGAAACAAACAACGAAACTGACTTACTAAAACAACTAAACGAGGCGCAGCGTGCAGCAGTTATATTTTGTGATGGACCATCTCTTGTAATTGCCGGAGCAGGATCGGGGAAAACCCGTGTGTTGACTCATAAGATTGCCTATCTGCTAGAACAGGGGCTTCCTCCTTATTATATTCTTGCACTTACTTTTACAAATAAAGCTGCACGTGAGATGAAGTCGCGTATTGCGGAGCTGGTTGGCGAGAAAAGAGCAAGGAGATTGTGGATGGGTACTTTTCACTCAATCTTCGCACGCATACTCCGCTATGAAGCAGAATCCATAGACTTTCAATCAAACTTCACAATTTTTGATACTACTGATTCACGAAACCTTATCAAGCTTATTGTTAAAGATATGAAGCTTGACGATAAACAATACCGACCAGGATCAGTTCACGGACAGATTTCAAGAGCAAAAAACAGCTTGATTACACCGACTATGTATGAAGTGAATGCTGAAATCATTGAGTATGACCGTAGAGCAAGACAACCCCATCTTTCAGAGATTTATAAAAGATATCAAAACCGCCTTCGTTCAAGCAACAGTATGGATTTCGATGACTTGTTGATGTATACCAATATATTGTTTCGTGATCATAAAGATATTCTTGAGAAATATAGAAATCAGTTTCAATATATTCTTGTGGATGAATACCAGGACACCAACTTTGCTCAGCACCTCATAGTTAAACAGCTGGCTGATGAGCATAACCGTGTGTGCGTTGTAGGTGATGATGCACAGAGTATTTATTCGTTTCGTGGAGCAAATATTGACAATATTCTTAATTTCAGATCAAATTTTCCAGAGACAAAAGTATTTAAGCTTGAACAGAACTATCGTTCAACACAAAATATAGTAAATGCTGCCAACAGTCTTATTAAAAAAAACACCGAACAGATTGCCAAAGATGTGTTCTCTGAAAATGAAGCTGGCGACAAAATGGAGGTTATAAGTACCTTCTCTGATTTTGAAGAAGGGCTTGTTGTAGCAAATAAGATTGCCAGGATGCGGTTAGAAGATCATTCGACGTATAACGATTTTGCTGTTCTTTATCGTACAAATGCACAGTCAAGAATATTTGAAGACTCTTTCAGAAAGAAAAATATACCTTACCGAATTTATGGAGGGAGATCGTTTTACCAACGTAAGGAGATAAAGGATATTATTGCCTACTTTAGGCTTATCGTTAACTCTTCGGATGAAGAAGCATTCCGTAGGATTATCAATTATCCGACAAGAGGAATTGGTGATGTAACTGTTGGCAAGTTGTCCGCTACAGCTGAACTGCATCAGGTAAGCCTGTGGAAAGTTTTGTCATCTCCCTTAGAGTATAACCTTAATGTCAACGCTGGCACACAAAAAAGGCTTAAAGGTTTTCATGATCTTATAAGTGATTTTATAGATAAAAATGAGACTCTCAATGCGTTTGATTTGGCTCAGGAGATATTAACTAAATCAGGTATATCACATGAAGCTTATAAGGATCTTACACCTGAAGGTATGAGTCGATCTCAGAATATTCAGGAATTACTTAATGCTATTGATGAGTTTGTTTCGACACGACTGGAGCAGGGGAGTGAAGAAATAGGTTTGGTTGATTTCCTTTCGGAAGTATCTCTGCTTACAGATCAAGACACCGATAAAGATGAGGATGCTGAAAAGGTTACCTTAATGACAGCTCACTCAGCAAAAGGGCTTGAGTTTAATCACGTTTTTGTTGTTGGTATGGAAGAAGACCTTTTTCCATCGTTAATGGCTAAATCGGAGGTTAGAGGGTTGGAGGAGGAGCGGCGACTTTTTTATGTAGCTATAACTCGTGCTAAGAAAACATGTACGATAACATATGCCAGAAGCAGGTTTAAAAATGGGAAAACAATATCATCTGTAGAGAGCAGATTTCTGAAAGAGATTGATCCGGCTTATATGTCTATGGATATGAATAGATCGTCACGTACTTCTACACATGACAGGCCAATTGATTTTTGGGGAACGATGAGGAAGCAGCGACTGCAGAGAGAAAGCACGTCTTCCGTACCATTGCGAGACATCGACACTTCCGTGCCGTTGTCTGAGGAGGCGAAAGAGTTAGAAGTAGGGCATTTTATTGAACATGAACGTTTTGGTTTTGGTGAAGTTGTATTGACTGAGATGAGTGGCAATGATCGCCGTGCAACCGTAGAGTTTGAATCTGCAGGAAGAAAACAGCTACTGCTTAAATTTGCTAAATTCAAGATTGTAGGGAAGAGGTAAAACTTAAAAAAGAAATACTTCTAAAAGTTATATTTCCAAAAGAGTCTTTTCGCCACTACTGCCGCTAAACAGTATGTCGGTGGGATTCTCAAGCAGTTGTTTTACTCTTAATAAAAAGCCTACTGAATCCTTACCATCAACTACTCGGTGATCGTAAGATAATGCAACATACATCATTGGTCTGATAACTACTTGATTATCTATTGCAACAGGTCGCTCAATAATATTGTGCATACCCAGTATTGCCGACTGTGGAGGATTTATTAATGGTGTTGACATCATTGATCCGAATACACCTCCATTTGTTATTGTAAATGTACCACCTGTCATTTCGGGAATTGATAGCCTGCCGTTGCGAGCTTTTCCGGCCAGATCGGCAATAGCTTTCTCTATATCTGCTAATCCAAGACTTTCCACATTTCGAACAACAGGCACCATTAATCCTTTAGGTGCACTCACTGCAACAGAGATATCGGTGAAGTTATAGGTAACAAGATTTTCACCATCAATCATACTGTTTACATTAGGAAACTCAAGCAGGGCTACAGATGAAGCTTTCATAAAAAACGACATCATCCCAAGCTTAATACCATGTGTTTGTGTAAACTGAGTCTGATTTTTTTTACGAATATCCAATATTGGTTTCATATCTACCTCATTGAAAGTAGTAAGCATTGCCGTCTCGTTTTTCACTGACACCAGACGTTCACTCAGTTTTCTGCGTAAGGAACTAAGTCTCTCGGTTTTAAACTCACGATTGGCCTGTTTTTTCAATCCTACATTAGTCAACTGAACATCTCCTCTCGACTCTTGTGGAATGTTCAAGACCGCTTCTACATCTTCTCTCTTTAAACGCTTTAAACCACTTATAACATCTTCAACCGACAGGTCATTTCTATCCATAACCTTTTGTGCCAAGGGTGTTACCCTTACTTTATTTAAATCAGTTTGCTCCAATCCTACTTTACTATCCGATTCGCTTGCTTCTCTCTTTGTCTCTTTAGATTCAAAAAAATCAGCAGATTCGACAGGTTTTACAGATTTAGGCGATTCTTTTGGTTCTAGTGATTCTTTAGCCTTAGGAGTGCTTTGAGGGGTAGGATCAACTTCAGATGGCTGCACCGATGTATCTATTGTACATGCAACTGAACCCACTTCCAGCAGATCGCCTTCCTTAGCTTTCAAAGAGATCTTCCCTGAATCATAAGCTGTCAGCATAAGTGTTGCCTTGTCGGATTCTAATTCTGCTATTTCGGTATCTTTCGCAACAACTGCACCATCTTTTACTAGCCAATGGAAAAGTTCTACGTGCGTTATTGATTCACCGGGACTGGGGATTTTAACTTCTATAATTGCCATTATTTGGTTTTTGTTTATTGAGACTAAAAAAACATCTTTATTTATTCAAAAACTGTGTCAATGATTTTTGCTTGGTTAATCTTATGAAGTGCTGTAAGCCCTTCTGCTGTAACGCCACTTGCGGGGCGGCTTATTATCCTAATTTTAAAATCATCTAACTGCTGTTTCACAAAAAGTGAAGCACCCATATTTAATGGTTCTTCCTGAACCCAAACGAGCTCTACACCTTTAGGATAGCTTTCAATTAGATTATTAATCTGTTTTTCAGGAAAAGGATATAGTTGCTCCAGACGAATAATAGATACATCATTTGTCTCCCTTTCTCTGCGAGCTTCCTTCAGCTCATAGTATATTTTACCTGAACAGAGCAGTAGTTTCTTAACATCCGATTTAGATTTCAACTCTTTATCTTCAATTATTTCATTGAAATTTCCTTCTGTGAAATCAGAGAGTGATGAGGTGCACTCAGGATGTCGCAAAAGGCTCTTAGGTGTAAATATAACAAGAGGTGTGCGGAAATCTCTATGAAGCTGGCGACGAATGACATGAAAGAAGTTTGCAGGAGTAGTGCAATTTACAACCTGCATATTATTATTGGCACAAAGGCTCAGAAAGCGTTCTAGTCTCCCGCTTGAATGCTCTGCTCCTTGACCTTCATAGCCATGAGGCAGATACATTATAAGACCTGATTTCAATCCCCATTTCTCTTGAGCTGATGATATGTATTGATCAACTATTACTTGGCCAACATTATAGAAATCGCCGAATTGAGCTTCCCAGATTGTAAGTCCGTTGGGGAATGCAAGCGAGTATCCATACTCGAAACCTAATATAGCATATTCGCTAAGCATTGAGTTGTAAACACGCACAGGAGCTTGTTCACCTCCCAGATTTTTTAGGGGAAAGTATTTGTCAGTTCCATCATCTTCGGTAACTATCTCTGCATGACGATGAGAGAATGTACCACGCTCTGAATCCTGGCCACTTAAGCGTACAGGAAACATTTCTTTTGCGAGTGTTGCGTAAGCCATAAGCTCGCCCATGGCCCAATCGTAGGAATCTTCCTTTATCATGGCAGCACGATTAGAGAACAGTCTGGTGGTTTTGTTGAAAAACTGCCTGTCGTTTGGTAGCGTTGTTATACTCTTTGCCAGTTCTAAAAACACTTCTCGAGAGACCTTTGTGTCGGTTGTTATTTCGAAATCTTTTGTGGACGGGAAACGTATATGACTATTTTTATCAGACATAAATGGCTGAAGACTTAGTCTGTTTGAACTTAAAGAGGCTTCGTATGATTTTTCCAGCTCAGCATGAAAGTCGCTTACTTTTTTATCAAAATCTACTGTTTCGATAGCTTTTTCAGCTATCAGCTTTTCTGCATAAATATCACGAGGATTTTTGTGTTTCGCTATTATATCATAGAGCTCCGGCTGCGTAAATCGAGGCTCATCTCCTTCATTATGACCATATTTCCTATATGAAAGCAGATCGATAAAAACATCAGTATTGAACTTTTGCCTAAATTCGAGAGCAAGCTTAGCTACGAATACCATTGCTTCAGGGTCATCACCATTGACATGAAATACAGGCGACTGTGTAACCTTTGCAATATCAGTACAGTAGGTGCTGGACCTGGCTTGTAAATAGCTTGTAGTAAATCCAACTTGATTGTTAATAACAATATGTATGGTACCTCCGGTTTTATAGCCACCCAGTTTTGAGAATTGAATGGTTTCGTATACTACACCTTGTCCGGCAATAGCTGCATCGCCATGAACTACAATAGGTAACACCTCATCATAATTAAGATTATGGCGATTCTCCAAATTAGCACGTGCAATTCCTTGAACTATCGGACCTACAGATTCGAGGTGTGATGGATTCGGAGCTAAATTTATGGATATGGAGCGTCCTTCGTAATCAATTGTACTACTAAATCCCAAGTGATATTTAACATCACCATATTTTATCTCTTCCTCATAATTTTGTGCGTTGAACTCACGAAATACCAGAGAATATGGTTTCTTCATTATATTTGTAAGCACATTCAATCGGCCACGATGCGCCATTCCAAGAACGATATCATTTACGTTATAATCTCCTCCATGTGAAATTATTGCATCCAAAGCAGGAATTATTGATTCTGAACCTTCAAGTGAGAAACGTTTTTGGCCAACAAATTTTTTATGCATGTAGTCCTCGAACCCTGACGCTTCTATTAATAAGTTAAGGATATGCAATTTCTTTTCTTTTGGAAGCTTTTCCTTATTCTTAGAGCTTTCCATTTTTTCCTGAAGCCATCTCACTTTATCAGGATTAGTCATATAACGATACTCCACACCTATGGAAGCACAATAAGTTTCTTCCAATAGTGCTATAATTTCACGCAGAGTGGTCTTGCTCAATCCAACCTCCTTACCAGCTTCAAAAACTATATCAAGACCTCCTTCAGTAAGATTAAAGTTTTCTAATGCAAGTGTAGGAGAATAGCTTCTACGTGTTCTTACAGGGTTGGTTTTTGTAAAGAGATGTCCCCTTCGTCGATAGGCATTTATAAGCCTCATCACGTTTAACTCTTTAGGAGAACGTTCTATACCATCATTGTTTTCAGATGGTTTTAAAGGGAAGCTGGTTGTGGCTAAGTCAAAACCTTGGAAAAAGTGACGAAAACTATCATCAACACTTTCGGGTGCTTCCTTATATTTTTTGTATAGTTCTTCTATTGCTTCGATCTCCATAGATTCGAAATCATTCCCGATATTCATTGGCAAATAAATCTTTTTATATAATAATAGTAAAGGAGGCTAAATTGTTCATTAAAACTAGAGAATAGATGCAAATTCGATGATAGTTAGATGAATTCGATGATAATTAGATGAAAAAATAGTATATTTGGAACCCCAAACAATTTTATGAGTTAAGTGATTAACAAAAGAAAAGAATTAATAAATTTCAAATTTCATGACTAAAAGCGCTTTACAAATTGCAAGGACAAGCTACGTTCCCAAAATGCCTGAAGGACTTAGAGGCAATGTAAAAATAGTAGAAGGATCTGCTACAGAATCTGTTGCTGATCAAGCTGAGATTAAAGAACTATTCCCAAATACTTATGGACGACCAATCGTTAGTTTTGCTAGGACAGAAGGAGATACAGGAACTTCGGAACCTGTTAACGTAGGTGTTATACTATCGGGAGGTCAAGCTCCAGGTGGACATAACGTTATAGCTGGAATATTTGATGGCATAAAACGTTTACACAAGGATAGTAAATTATATGGTTTCATTTTGGGACCTGCAGGATTGATTGACCATCAATATAAAGAACTGACAAGTGATATAATAGATGAATACCGAAATACCGGAGGTTTTGATATTATTGGTTCAGGACGTACTAAACTTGAAACAAAGGAACAGTTCGACAAAGGACTAATAATTCTAAAAGAACTTGACATCAAAGCACTTGTTATCATTGGAGGAGACGACTCTAATACCAACGCCTGTGTTTTAGCAGAATACTACAAATCAATCGGAGCGGGAGTTCAAGTATTGGGATGCCCCAAAACTATTGATGGAGATTTGAAGAACGATCAGATTGAAACATCTTTCGGATTTGATACCGCTTGTAAGGTTTACTCTGAATTAATTGGAAACATACAGCGTGATTGTAATTCAGCAAGAAAATATTGGCACTTTATTAAGGTTATGGGACGTTCAGCTTCACATATAGCGTTAGAGTGTGCTCTTCAGACACATCCAAATGTTTGTATTATATCGGAAGAGGTTGAAAAGAAGGGTTTATCTCTTGATGAAATTATTGAGTACATTGCTGGTGTTATTGCAAAACGAGCAGAAGATGGTTTAAATTTCGGTACTGTTATTATACCTGAGGGTTTAATTGAGTTTATACCAGCTATGAAAAATCTTATAAGTGAATTAAATGATTTTCTTGCTCATAATCAAGAAGAGTTTGATCTTGTACGTCGTTCAGGGAAACGTGAATATATTATTAGCAAATTATCTCCAGCCAACTCAGAGATATATGCAAGCTTACCAGAGTCTGTAGCACGTCAACTTACATTAGATCGTGACCCACATGGTAATGTGCAGGTATCACTTATTGAAACAGAAAAGCTACTTACTGAGATGGTAGATAAAAAGCTTAATGAGTGGGCTAAAACAGGAAAATACAATGGCAAATTTGCAAGCATTACCCACTTCTTTGGCTATGAAGGTCGTTGTGCTGCACCTTCTAACTATGATGCAGATTATTGCTATTCACTTGGCTATACCGCATCTATGCTTGTAGCTACAGGAAAAACAGGTTATATGTCATCTGTTAAAAATACCACAGCTCCGGCAGCAGAGTGGGTTGCAGGTGGTGTACCAATCACAATGATGCTTAATTTAGAGCGTCGCCACGGTGAGATGAAGCCAGTAATACAAAAAGCATTAGTAAAATTAGATGGTGCACCTTTCCAATATTTTAAAGAGAATCGTGATGAGTGGGCAGTGCATACTGACTATGTATATCCTGGACCAATACAGTATTTTGGACCCACGGAGGTATGTGATCAGCCAAGTAAAACATTGCAATTGGAACAGACAGGTAATATTAGATTTTGAACAATATCTTTACCTTATACATAAAAATAAAAAGGAGCATCCCGAACAGGATGCTCCTTTTTATTTTATAAATTCTTTTATATCTGTTTTTCTTAAAAGATATATAGAGTAGATTTAGAAAAATCTATATCTATTGTCTTTAACACCTAATTTACTCTTTAAAGACTCAACAGTTTGTGCCTGTATTCTATAAGCATTTTCATTT
This sequence comes from uncultured Proteiniphilum sp., assembly GCA_964622945.1. Taxonomy (GTDB): domain Bacteria; phylum Bacteroidota; class Bacteroidia; order Bacteroidales; family Dysgonomonadaceae; genus Proteiniphilum. The sequence goes on along the minus strand of CAZURM010000002.1, from coordinate 58,826 downwards.
AAAAGAGCATTTTTTTGTTCTATCTCATTGTAAGGTGCATTTCCCTGCGAACGATCAACAACATTTGCAACAAATACTCCCATATTACCTCCCATAGGTCCTACTAAAGTACTTAAAGGAGCAAATGATGAAACAGCATTAATAACAGGTTCATAGCCTAATCCTGTAATGTTTTGTGTCGTGAAATTAACGAAGCTCACAGAATCAACTGCAGAATTCATCGCTTCGGCATAAGCCTCTATAGATGTTAAGTTTTGTTGTTTTAAATCAGCTACAATTATTTCAGCTTTTTTCTTGTTTACAAGTTGAACACGTATTGCTTCAGACACTTCTGAAAGCGGCGTTGTGCCAGCAGGTATAACTTCATCTACTCGAGCAATAATTCTAAGATTTGTAAGATCAAATTTCCTAACTTCACCCATATTACTCTGATTAGCAGCCCATGTAATAACTTGTCGTGTACTCGGGATCTGTCCAATTGAAAAATCGTTTGCTGAAAATGAGATATTAGGCATAACCATATATCCTGCTTCCGAAGCTAGTTGGTTGAAATTCTTACTTAATTCAGGTAAAGAAACAAATTGATTTAATTCGTTGTCAATGTTGTTTGAAGTTTTATCGCTAGGCAGTACAGGCATGTTAATAATTGCAAGCTTAAACTTATTAACCGGCCTTGTTCTAGATTCAACTTGAAATATTATTTGCTGACCAGGCAAAGATATTTTAACAGGTTTTCCCACTGTAGCATTAAATGCAGCATCAACCATTTCTTTACCAAGTTGTAGAAGGTCAATCTCTCTTGCCCAACCTACATCCCCTCCATTAGATCCTGGATTTAAACTATTAGCTACGGCAGCAAACGACTCTCCACTATTAATTGCATTATAGATACTATCTACAAATTGTGTTATGATTGAATCTTGTCCTACTACTGTGGAAGTGGGTATTGCCATCATACTGAGATACACTGAATCCGGTGATACTGTTTTATCAATCAGTTTAAAAAGTTGGAATGAGTCATCTTCTTGTATAGGACCATAAATCTCATTTATGCTAGCTGTTCGAGCAAAATCGAGTTGAGAAGGTGTGAAAAGATTTTCACCTAAAAAGATATCACGATAAGGAGTTTCGGAATAATCTGCTACTACACTGGCAGGATTTGTTGTAGATTGTAGTTGTGTATATGCAATTTGAGATTGCTCTTCTACCGCAGCAAAATCATCATCACTAGGTACTATTTCCTTAGTAAAATATGATATTTTTACTATAGGTGCCTCAAGGGTAAATGACTCTTTATTTTGATTGTAAAAATCTCTAATTTCTTTATCAGTAACTGTTACGGCTGAATCCGGAACAGTAAAATAGCTCTTCATAACATATTCAATGTCCGCATTTTCTTGTGATAAATCAAATGAGTTTCTTGCTTCTAAATCACTTACAACTACTGAGTTGGTAAGAAGAGAAATATATTTTTCTTCAAGTCGTTGAGTTTTTATCATGTTTTCGATAAACAACCATAACGATTTGTATTGATTCACTAAAATCTGCTCCTGAGGGTCAACACTAGGAGTGTTTATTATATTTAGAAATTCAACTAAAGCAATACGATCAAACATCCCGGTTTCCGGATTAAGAAAGAAAGGCAGCTGCTGTAAAATTGACGAAATATTTTCACCATGAACAAGATCATTTATCTCTTCTTTTGAAACTACAAGTCCTAGATTATTTGCTTGATTCTCCAGTAATCTGTCACGAACCATCTGTTGGTAAACTGCTTCGCGAATCTGTAATGATATGTTTTCATCAAGAGAAGATTCTCCACTAATCATTTTCTGGAACTCTTCGAATTCAGTTATCTTATTTGAATACTCTAGAGTTGTGATTATTTCACCATTTACAACAAAAGCTCTATCTCTTGCTCTTCCAAGAAGTGTTGATCCTGAACTAAACAGATCACCTAAGACAAAGGCTAGCAAAGCTATACCTACTACTATGACCAGCAGTGGTCCTTTATTTCTGATATTTTGTAAAGTTGCCATCTAAATATCTATTAGTCTTTTCCAATTAAACGTTAAAAAATATGTTTATTCAAATTAGGGCACGAAGTTAGTAAAAATAAAGTAGATAAGAGTATTTTTTTTGTCTAAAATAGTACTTGTATGTTATTAGGCTAACGTTTCAATCTCTTTATTTTCGTCGGTTATTAATCGAACCACCTCTATTTTACGATTTGTAACTTTAAGTATTTTGAAAGTGTAATTTCCTATTATCACTGTTTCATAAGTTTTAGGGAATCGCTGCATATGGTGAAGCAGATATCCTGCAACAGTAGAGTACTCATCAGATTCAGGTATTTCTAGTGAATAAATATCATTAAGATGATCAATTTCCACACGGCCTGATAGCACATATTCATTTTTGTTTTCCTGTTTTATGAATTTCGATTCAACATCATACTCATCTTCTATCTCACCAAAGATCTCTTCTACCAAGTCCTCTATAGTAACAATTCCAGAGGTTCCTCCAAATTCATCTACTACTACTGCAATACTTTTACGCTGTTGCATAAGGTCGCTCATAAGCTTACTTGCCTGCATACTTTCGGGAACAAATGAAATTGATGCAATATTGTTAGTCCAGTCTTGTGGATGCGTGAATATTTCCCACATATGAATGTAACCTATAATATCATCTATGTCTTCTTTAAAAACCAAAATTCGTGATATACCTGTTTCAATAAATTTTTCTTTTAGAGTATCAATTTCCATATCTATGTTAACTGCTATTATGTCTGCTCTTGGCACCATACAGTCTCTCAATTTCATGGAGGAGAAGTCTAATGCATTACGAAAAATTTTCACTTCTGGCTCCATTTCGTTAGCATTTGACATATCATGGATACTTTTTTTGACAAATGTATCAAGATCTACCCTACTGAATGTCTGATCATTTGGTTGGGAATAACTAATTCCAAATAATCTCAAAATAGTTTCTGAAATAGATATCATTATGAATGAGATAGGGTAAAATATAAGGAAAAAAACGAAAGAAGGAAAGACGAAGATCTTGACCCATGAGCTGGGGTTTCTTTTAAAAAGAGTTCTAGGTATTAATTCATCAGTGATAAGCAATATTATTGTAGAAAATAATATTATTAAAACAACATCTATCCATTCTTGACCGACATAATTACTAAACAGATTATTAAAAATCAATACGGTAAAATAGATTAATAGGACCAAGGATATAACTTTACCAGTCATCAGTGTTGCTAAAAATTCACGAGGATGACCGTAAATATTGTTCAGCATGAAATTATTGATCCCTTTTTCTTTTTTAGATACAGCAAATTGAAGCTTATTTGAAGCGACAAAAGCCATATTAATACCTGAAAAAAACACAGACATAACAAGACAAACAATCCACCATACAATTTCTTTCAAATTAATCATCTATTTTTATTCTACTATAATCATATCTTCTTGATCTACTGTAATAGTATCTGTCTCAGCGTTGTAAAGTGAATCTTGAGGTGCTGAATTATCTGTAAAAGGCAGCTTCCCATCGTGAGGCCTGAATATTCTGTAATTAGTCATTTGCTCGTTAGATTCGAAGCCATATCCTTTAAGTTGTGAATCCTTACGTTTTATCTCAATATAATTATAAGAATATACCCTGCCATTCTCCATATCCCAATAAAGCTCTTCACTGTTAAACTCTTCGCCCTGCATATTTTCTACATGTACATTACTTCTTAATTTCCATATTCTTTTATTGTCATAATACCATGCAGTGTCAGCTTCAACAGTTGCTTCTATATCAAAAGAAGGTGTAAAGCGTTCAAGGAAAATGCCGGAAGGAAAATATTGATAGGGTTCACTAGCTTTATCAAATACCATCCATAAATTATAAGAAACCTTATATCGTGTAACACCAGAATCCGATAATAGCTGATATGCTGAGTCAGTAATCATTGAAGGTACTTCCTCAGGATCGTATGTAAATGCAACAAGGTTATCATTATTATCTTTGCAGGATACTAAATAAAACAACATAACAACCACTGAGTAGGTGGTTGTTATGTGCCATAAATTTAATATGTTGTGTTGTATTTTCAACACGGTATTATATTTGTAAATTATCTAAGTCTTATTGTGGTATTTTCACCAATCCACCCTGGTATATATACTGTTTCGCCTGTTTTGTATCCCATCATAAATGCAGTCTCAGTGTCTAGGAATCTTGCAGAATAGCTATTAATAAGACTATTCGCTTTATCAGCAACGCTAGGGTCAACTGTTCTTGCTCTTTGAAGTTTGTCAACTGCAGCGTTATATACTAAACCTGCTTTTTCAGCTTCAGGGAATATATTGTTAGCTGAACTTGCATATAGCTGTGCTATCAAAATATAGGCTTCTCCATTATTTGGATTATATTCTAATGCATCATATGCAGCTTGTCTCGCTCTAGTAAAATTACGCTGATTTGAGAAAATACTTCCAAGCTGTAACATATAACTAGATGCTCTCTCAACATCTGTCTCAAGTTCAGCTGCTTCACCATAATATTTAACCGCAGTGTCATAATCTTGATCTCTCAAACTTTTGTTAGCTAATCCTATAGCAGCATTAGCTGAAGGTTCGAGTTGGTATAGATATTCAGCGGCAACAAAATAGATGTTAGATTCATTACAACCTACAGATCCTAAAGCATCAATAACCTCAGAAAGGAATTCTTTATTGCTTTTATTAGGTTCAATTTTATCTGCATAATAATCTGTGAGAGTTTGACAATCACCTGCGCCACTATTAACAAATCCGCTAAGTATACCATCTTTAACAACATTCAAATAGTCAGAGCTAGCCTGATCATTTCTGGCTTCTGCATTAGAAATAGCATCATCAACATATCCCATAACATTAAAATAATCAGAAATATATTGATCCTTTAATGAGTTGTTGTTGAGATACATACCCAAAGAAGAAACCATAAAATAAGAGTAAGCATCTAATGGATACATTCCAGATTCTGCTCCGTTTACAGCTTCAGCTAACCAATTGTAAATCTGACCTTGATCTGCTTGATTACCCAGCATCTCCATATAATCATATGTCTTGTATGCGAGGATGGTCTCCTTAGAATCATCTTCACCAAAATATATCAATCTAGTGTCATAGATCTCCATAGTCTTATCGAGATATTCCTGTTTTTTATTAGCATCAGTCTCATTTTCGTAAAGCGATTTAAAGATCCTTGGACCATAAATAAAGATATTTTTGCTAGATCCAGGGCAATTCTCATAAACATAAATCCATGGAGCTAAAGCAGATTCAAAAGACTCAGCTTTTGCTGCTGTTTGCATCAGACTTAAATTAATACGACAGCTAACACTGTCCTCACCATGCCCAAAAGGTGCATTTACATGGTCATACCCGGCTATCTGAGCGCTTGCACCAGCTATTATTGCTATAGCCAAAAATCCAGTTAATAATAATTTTCTCATGTTGGTTGCTATTTATAATTGTTTTTTAGTTTTACTGCAACTTGGACAAAATGTTAAAAGAAAAGTTTAATCAAATTTACCTTCCTTTTCATCCTTTCTAATTTTTCTCAAATTAAACATATTGTAAATTAATATAGGAGTTCAAAAAATCAACTTCAATACTATAACAATAGTTGTTTTTTTAATTAAACTGTCGCTTAAAGAACCATAATTCATTTACATTCATATTGACAGATATTTTAAACATATCCTGACTCACCATAAATTTGTTATCGGGATTCAGTCTAGTGTATCCAAATCCAATATTCAACATTGAAATATATCCACTAATATAATCTTGGAATGCCAATCCAAATCCAATATTAACACCATATTCATTAAAACTACCCATTCCAACACTTTGACTGTTTTGTGGATTATTTACACTGACATTAATGTATGAATTAGAATATGTAAGTCCACCCCTAAACCGTATACGATTAAAAAAGTTCTGACTATAAGGGTCAATCACATATTCCATACCAGTATTTATCCGATACAGATCATTATAACGATTATCATCGGAAAGACCATCTAGATGAGATGGATATGATGAATTTTTCCACATTTGATAAGTTCCATCAATACCAACCAAGATGTTTCCTGTTTGATAAGTCATCCCTAGTCCAAATGTATGTGGTATCTGGAAATTCTCACCATACAGAGTATCATTACTAATAACATAAGTGGGAGATAATGCGGGTATTTGATATGGATCATCAGTATAATTCATGACAGATGAATAAACATCAGTCTTTATATTTAGCTGTGGAGAATAGACTGCCCCTATAGTAACTGATCGCGTTATATCAATAGGGTAGGTATATTGAATCCCTAAATCATAATTTAATTCTCGTATTGAATAACTATCTTCACCTTTACTAGTCAAAGCACCACTTTTGTCAGGTGCACTAGTCCTACTATAAGAATAATTTCCAAAAAGATAAGACATATTAGCTCCTATGGAAATATTATCAATAGGTTCCCAGGCAACGCCAGCATATATCCGATTTAAACCACCACTGCCACGAAAAGTTTCACTATATTGTATATCTGAAAATGAGCGACGACGCCCAAAATTGTAACCTGATTTAGAGTATGGTAGTAATCCTACGCTAGCCCCCATATTGCGGAGTAAAGGAAAGTGTATTGCTATATAATCAAGGTTGCCATTATAATGGTTACGACTATTAATACCATCATCCATTTTTGAAAGTTGACCAGATATTCCTAAATCGAAAATAAAGGTTAATGAGTCTAATTTTGAGTATGAGGCAGGGTTACCCGGATTTACCTGCCTACTTCTACGCAAGCCATAACTAATTCCTCCCATGGATTCGGATGCCCCTATAGCAGAATTTGACAAAACTCCAAAACCATACCTTCCATATGGAGAGTTGGAACCTACTTGCTGGGCGAAAATCACTTGAGTAATCGTAAGAAAAGCGATCAAAAAAGGGAAACGTTTTTTCTTAATATTCATCTGTTTAGGTAAATCAACCTAATTCGGTCTCTAAGTTTCATAAAAATATTTGAGCATACAAAGATGACATATTTTTGCGATGTCAGCAAAAAAACTTTCAAACATCCTGTTAAAAAGTTTAAAGATTAATGATTATAAACTTTTTATGCATAAGAGATTGATTAATTTTCAAATTAAGTCTTGTTTTTATATCCATTAAATGAAACCACATCGAAAATAGGTTTTCTTTTTTTTGGTCTGATAGACTGAATACTATAACCAATGGTAATATCCAACCAAATCCTTTTTGAGTCAGGAATTGAGAGGATTTCACGAATTGAAGGCTCATTAAACCATCCCAATATACATGAGCCTAAACCTTCGGCATGTGCAGCCAAAATTATATGAGCTGCTATTACTCCCAGGTCCATTTGAGCATAATCTTTTTGTTTCACCCAACCACCAATGCCAGAAGATAGGTTTACTTTCTCTTCTACAAGCACTAAATGTACAGGTGCCTGTTTTGTGAAATGATTCATACCCAGCGCTCGAGCAGATGTAGCATCAGCTACCTTATTCTTAAGTTCAGGTTCGTCAACAACAATTATATGCCATGGTTGTGCATTACAAGCCGAGGGAGCCAAACGTGCTGCTTCAATTATTCGATCAATTTTCTCCTTTTCTACAGGTCGATCTGTATCATAGGCACGAACACTTTGACGCGTTGACACAAATTCAAGGAAGTCAGTATAGTTCATATTCGTTATGATTCATTGATATTCAATAAACGGCTTATATACTTTCCAATTATATCAAATTCAATATTCACTATAGTTCCTATTTCAATCTGATGGAAATTTGTATATTCATATGTATAGGGGATTATAGCTACCTTGAAGCTGTTATCAGTTGGTTCAACCACTGTCAGACTAACTCCATTTACGGTAACAGAGCCTTTGTCAACTGTCATGTAGCCCTTATTTGCCATATTCCTGTCATACTTATATTCGAATGTGTAATACCAGCTTCCATCTGCTTCAGTAACATTTTTACAAACAGCAGTTTGATCTACATGTCCTTGAACGATATGACCATCGAGTCTTCCGTTCATAAGCATACTACGTTCCAGATTTACCTTAGTGCCAATTTCAAGTAATCCTAAATTAGATAAATTTAAGGTTTCTTTTATAGTGGTTACAGTATAAACATCTCCATCTATGGAAACAACTGTTAGGCAAACCCCATTATGTGAGATACTTTGATCTACTTTTAATTCACTAGTAAAAGAACATCGTAGTGATATATGAAGGTTGGATTTGTCTTTTTTTAACGCAACAACTGTTGCAGCTTCTTCAACTATTCCTGAAAACATATTATAAAAATAAACTTAACTTATATTAACAGTAGTGCACATTAGATCTTACCAAATGGAGGCACGTTTATCTTTAGGGATAAACATCGGGTCGTCTAATTCTATATTAAATACTTCATACCATGCATCTATATGAGGTAAAGCACCGTCAACTCTCCATTTTCCAAGTGAGTGTGGATCAGTTTGAGTAAGACGAAGTATTTCCGCATCACGTACATTACCTGCCCAAAGTCCTGCATAACTAAGAAAAAAACGTTGTGCAGGCAAAAAGCCATCTATCATTTCGCCTGACTGAGCTTGATCTGTTTTTTGAAATGCATGATAAGAAACCTGAAGTCCTCCGTGGTCGGCAATATTTTCACCAAGTGTAAAAGTACCATTTGCATGCACCGTATCAATTACTATAATATTATCGAAAAAATCCACTAACACTTTTGCTCTTTCATCAAAACGATTAGCGTCATCTGATGTCCACCAATCTGTAAGATTCCCGTCCTTATCAAATTTTCTTCCTTGATCATCAAAACCGTGAGTCATTTCATGTCCTATAACTACTCCAATACCACCGTAATTTATTGCATCATCCCCTTCCATAAAGAAAAAGGGAGGTTGCAATATTCCGGCAGGAAAACAAATTTCATTGGAAGATGGACTATAATAAGCATTTACGGTCTGAGGAGACATATACCATTTCGTACGGTCAACCGGTTTCCCCAGTTCATCCATCATTTCGTCCCAAGCAAATTCCGATGCACGTACTATATTTTGCCAGTATGAGTCATCTTTTATTTCAAGAGATGAATAAATTTTCCACTTATCAGGATACCCTATCTTAACAATAAAAGTTCCCAGTTTTTCTTGAGCCCTCTCTTTAGTATCGTCGCTCATCCATTCCAATTGATTAATTCGTTCGCTTAGAGATAGTCTTAAATTATCAACAAGATTGAGCATCCGTTCTTTTGCTTCTGCGGAGAAATGTTTTTCTACATATAGCTGACCTACAGCTTCTCCCATAGCGCTATTTACCGCATCTATAGTTCTCCTCCAACGTGGACGAAGTTCTTTGCTTCCACTCATAGTTTTACCAAAAAACTCAAAGTTTGCATTAACAAAATTGTCACTTAAATAACTTGCAGCTGAATCTATAACCTTCCAACTAAGATAATCTTTCAATACTGTGGTTGGTTCTCTATCAATTATTGCAATAGCAGCTCTCACCGGTTCTATTTGAGAAACATTGAGGCTGTCAATTTCTCCTGCACCCATCTCTTCAAAGTAGATATTCCATGGAAATCGGGCAACTTGAGTATCCAGCTCAGACGCCAACAATTTATGATAATTTAATTCAGGTACACGACGCATCTCTCTTGTGACATGTGCTTGAGCTAATTCAGTTTCAATTTTCATTACGTTAGCAGCAGCACTTTTTGCCTCATCCTCACTGTAACCCGCATTTTGAAACTGGGTTTCCATAAGTTTGATGTATTCCATTCGAAGATTCTGGGAAAATTCATTTTGTAAAAGATAATAGTCTCTATCACCCATCCCAATGCCTGATTGATAGATATGAGCAATATTCATACTGCTGTTCTTATCATCTGGTCCAACAGAAAAGCCGAAAAATGGACTGGACACTCGTTTGCTTAAATATGCAACAATCCTAACAATATCATTCTTGCTCTCTGCTTCAGCAATCATCTGTAATAACGGAACAATAGGTGCTGCTCCATCGGAATTTAATTTAACACTATCCATTCCAATAGAATACAAGTTTCCTACTTTTTGTGCATTAGTGTCTCCGCCATTATTTTGAGAGCCCAGACTCTGTATTAGTTCCTGTATTTGCACCTGATTCTCTTCACGTAGTTTATCGAACGAACCGTATCGCGCATACTCGTCGGGTATAGGATTGGCTTCTTGCCATCCTCCTGTAGCATATTGATAAAAACTCTCACCAGGATTGGTAGAAGTATCAAGATCTGAAATATTAATACTATTGGTTGTACGCAATCCTTTTTGCTCTGTACAACTAAATGTAGTCATTATAAAAAAAACTGAAATTGGGAATATTAATCGTTTCATAAGTTGAATGATTGAATTCAATTATTTTACTCTGCAAAAGTACAAAATTTATTTAATTTACAATGAGTTGTATCAAACCAGCCCAGTTTAAAACAACAATAATTGAGACTTAAGGATAAATCAGATAAATTTAACTTTATGTAGTGCTTCTTTTATTAACAATTCGGTTTTTTCGCTCACCGAAACAAGTGGTAGACGAAGTTTATTTTTAATCATACCTTTTTGAGATAGAATAGATTTTACTCCAGCAGGGTTTCCCTCAACGAATATCAAATGAAAAAGCTCATTATAATCGTTTTCCATCTTAATGCGTGCATTAAGAGAGTCGCCATTAAGAGCGCTTTCAACCAACCAGACCATTTCTTTAGGGAATGCATTGCCGAAGACTGAAATTACTCCAATGCCTCCAAGTTCAATTACCGCTGTTGCTATAGAATCATCACCTGATATAACTGAGAATCCTTTAGGAGATTTTTTTATTATATCTTCGATTTGATCCAAATTTCCGGAAGCCTCTTTTATTGCTATCACATTATTGCAATCATTCGCAATCCTAAGTGTAGTTTCCGAGGTCATGTTTACACCTGTCCTTCCAGGGACATTGTATAAAATTAAGGGCAATGGAGAAACTTTAGACAGAGCTTTATAATGCTGGTAAAGACCTTCTTGGGTAGGTTTGTTATAACATGGCGTTACGGAAAGTATGGCGTTTATACCCGTAAAATCTGAAGTTTTGAGTTCTTCTATTAAAGCAGAGGTGTTATTACCACCCACACCCATAACAACAGGTATTCTGCCATTAACCCTATTAACAATAAAACGTGAAATCTCTTTTTTCTCAGCTTTTGTGAGTGTAGGGGTCTCTGCTGTTGTTCCTATAGCAACAATGTAATTGGTGCCATTTTCTAATTGAAAATCAATCAAACGGGTTAATGCATCAAAATCAACAGATCCATCATACTTAAAAGGAGTGATAAGGGCCACTCCCAAGCCTCTTAAATTTATTTCCGACATGTGAAATCAGCTATATCATACAATTTAATTTAGCGACAGCAATTATCCAGAACAAAAAGATTCTGAAACGCAAAGGTACATAAATTTCAAAAAGCATACTAAAATCAAACTAAAAAAACAATAACAAGGTGAAAAAGCGATTTAATAGATTTTGGATTTATAATCCTCCCTCTTCTTTTTGCTTATTTTATTCTAAAAGCTACGGTATAAAATACTTATAAATATGATTAGGTGTAATATTTTAAATTTTACCAAAAAATGTTATCTTTGTAATGAGATATATTATTCTAAATCATATGCAATTTACTCCTGAAAAATACCGTATCCCTGATATTCCCATGAAGCCATTTATTGACTCGAATGAAATATGGGATTATCTTAACAACTCTATCTCTTCTGTTGAAAGTGTAAGGGATATAGTTAATAAATCGTTATCAAAAAAAAGATTAAACTTAGAAGAAGTCGCAACATTAATCAATGCTACAGATAAAGAGTCGATTAATCTGATAAAAGAGGGTGCTAAAGAGTTAAAGAAGACAATATATGGTAATCGTATAGTCCTTTTTGCTCCTTTATATGTTGGTAATAAATGTTCAAATAACTGTGTCTATTGCGGATTTCGATCATCAAATAAAGCACAGGTACGCAAGACTCTTTCACAAGATGAACTAATAAAAGAGGTTGGAGTTTTGGAAGATGAAGGCCAAAAAAGATTAATCATAGTCTTTGGAGAACATGTTGAATATAGCCCTGAGTTTATAGCTAACTCAGCAAAAACAGTCTATAGTGTAAAAAAAGGTAATGGTGAGATAAGGAGGATAAATATAAATGCTGCACCACTTGATATTGATGGATACAAAGTTGTGAAAGAAGCAGAGATAGGTACTTACCAAGTTTTTCAAGAAACTTACGACCCTGTTGCATATGCGAAATATCATCCAAGTGGCAGGAAGAGTGACTATAACTGGCGATTAACTGCATTAGATAGAGCTCAAGAGGCAGGAATTGATGATGTTGGTATCGGTGCTCTGATTGGGCTATATGACTGGCGTTTTGAAGTGATGGGATTAGTACGTCACACAAATCATCTGGAGGCCTGCTATAATGTTGGACCGCACACTATTTCGTTTCCAAGAATAAAAGATGCTTCTAATCTACATATGAGCGACCAGTATTTTACATCTGATAATGATTTCATTAGAATGATTGCTATACTTAGACTGGCAGTTCCTTATACAGGAATGATTCTTACTGCACGTGAGCCAGCTCAATTACGAAATGAGGTTATTAAGTATGGTATTTCGCAAATTGATGGTGGCACAAAAATAGAAATAGGAAGTTATACCAATAAAGAGATTAAAGGAGATCTTGATAAAGGGCAGTTTCAAATTAATGATGGACGACCGTTGAATGATATTGTTGATGAGCTCTTAGATCAGGATATGCTTCCTTCCTTCTGTACAGCTTGTTACCGACTTGGCAGGACGGGAGAGCATTTTATGGAGTTTTCAGTTCCTGGTTTTATTAAAAAGTTCTGCACACCTAACGCTATGCTGACGTTAGCAGAATATCTTGTTGACTATGCACCTGAGCAAACAAAAATTAAGGGAAATATAGTGATTGAAAAAAATATGGATAGTCTTAGCGAGAATATACAAAATGAGGTGCGAAAAAGGATTGAAAGAATTAATCAAGGAGAGAGAGATCTCTACTTCTAAACAGAAGAGTCAAAAAACACACAATTACCCTACCTTACTTAAAAGATGAAATGCCTAAGGACAAGTCTTTAAGCAAAACGTAATAAATTTTTATATGCGATGAGTATGAGCAATCTACATATAGGCATTTTTGGTCGTATTAATACCGGCAAAAGTTCATTGATTAACATGCTCACCGGTCAGGATATAGCCATTGTTTCAAATCGAATGGGAACAACAACTGATCCAGTTAAGAAGTCAGTAGAGATAACTGGTGTAGGCCCTGCAACGCTCATAGACACTGCCGGAATAGACGATTTAAGTGAAATAGGATACAAAAAGATCAAAAGATCTAATGAGGTTATACGAAAGGTCGATTGTGCTATCTTGTTGATAGCCGGGAATCAATTTGGAGATTATGAAGTAAGACTTATTAACCAGTTTAATGAGTTTGATGTGCCATATATAATCGTTCATAATAAAAATGATATAAGTAAAATTGCAGCTATCACAAGAAACACCATTAGATGGCACACTAGTGCCGATATTATAGATATAAGTACTTACGAACCGGTGGATAAAAAACGGTTGATCACAGCACTTAAACGAATTATTCCTGAGACCGTTTATCAACACAGAACTCTAATTGGTGATCTGGTAAACCCAAAAGATGTGGTTCTACTTATTGTAGGTATAGATCAAGGGGCTCCGGAAGGACGATTGATACTTCCACAAAATCAAACCATTCGTGATATAATTGATAATCAATGTATAGCTATTGTAATTAAAGAAGATGAACTGGATGATTTCTTGAAATTAGATATCACTCCTGCATTAACTATTACAGACAGCAGACTTTTCAAGCTTGTCACTGAAAAACTTCCCGAATCATATCCTCTTACCAGTTTTAGCATCCTTTTCTCACGACTTAAAGGTGATTTTGTAAATTTTTTGAGGGGTACACCTTATATATCGAAACTTAAAGAAAACGATAAAGTACTAATACTTGAGAGTTGTACACATCAATCAAGCTGTGATGATATTGGAAAAGTTAAGATTCCAAAACTTATTCAGGAGTTTACAGGGAAAAAACTCAATTTTAAAAATGTATCTGGATTATCAGAGCTGCCTGATGATATTTATAATTTCGCATTAGTAATACAATGTGGTGGCTGTATGGTAACACGGAAACAAATACTAAACAGGCTACGTCCCTTTATAAAAGCAGGTATTCCTGTAACTAACTATGGAATGGCACTAGCTTATGTTAATGGCTCAATTGATAGAGTTACAAATGTTTTCAGAAGTTTTTACACATATGATAGAAACGATCCAAAACTACCCTTTATCAAAGGATGATTTAGTAGCACTGCTTTCCTTAACCGGAGAAAAAGAACAGGCACTGTTTGATTACTCTTCGAGTTTAAAACAAAAGAGCGTAGGAAATGAAGTCTTTCTGCGCGGATTGATTGAGATTTCTAATATTTGTAAGAAAGATTGTTACTACTGTGGTATCCGAAAGTCAAACAATAGTATTCATCGCTATAGTTTAAATCATAAAGAGGTTATAGAAATTGTAAAACAGGCATACGAAAATGGTTATGGCTCTGTTGCAATACAATCAGGCGAGCTATCATCAAAAAGTTTTATTAATAAAATTGATACAATTCTAATTGAGTCAAAAAAAATCACAAACAACAGGATAGGCATTACTCTTTCATGTGGTGAACAGAGTGAAGAAACATTCAAAAGATGGTTTGAGAGTGGTGCAGATAGATATCTTCTACGCATTGAGACTACTTCGGAGGAACTCTACCGACAATTACATCCCAACGATGATCTTCACAGTTTTTCAAGAAGAGTGGAAGCATTAGAATCACTGAGAAAAATCAACTATCAGGTTGGCACAGGTGTAATGATTGGACTACCCTTTCAAACAACTGAAATTCTAGCTAAAGATCTGCTGTTTATGAAGAGTTTGGATATCGACATGTGTGGCATGGGCCCCTATATTGAGCACCCCAACACCCCTCTGTACCAATACAGAGAGCAACTTCTGCCCAAAGATAATCGATTTGAGATAAGTTTAAAAATGATAGCGCTGCTGCGGCTGCTAATGCCAAATATTAACATTGCAGCCACAACGGCACTACAAACACTTAAAATTGATGGGTATGAGAGGGGACTGCTTGCCGGTGCGAATGTTGTTATGCCCAACATCACCCCCACACGCTACTGCAAAGATTACCTCCTTTATGAAAACAAGCCTGTCTCGAACCGAGAAAGCGAAGAGCAGCTAGCTTTATTTGAGAGACGGATAGTTGCCATAGATCACAAACTCTGTCTTTTTCAACAGGGAAATCCTAAACATTACTACCTACGTAATCTGTAATGACTACTGGCATTTACATGACTTTTTTCTGTACTCCTCAACAATTGCCTTTACATCGTCGGGAGAGACACGTCCATGCACCTTTTCGCCAACCAATACTACAGGCGCCAAACCACAGGCACCAACGCAGCGCAGACAGTTGATAGAAAACATACCGTCGGGAGTAGTCTCGCCTACAGCGATATCAAGTTCCTTCTTAAACTCATCAAGTATCTTCTCCGCACCACGAACGTAGCAGGCTGTTCCTGTACAGATTGAGATAGGAAACTCTCCCTTTGGTATCATTGAGAAAAAGGAATAGAAGGTAACAACTCCATAAACATGAGCAACAGAAACATGTAGATTGTGCGCAATTACGTCTTGCACCTCAGCGGGCAGATAACCAAACTCCTCTTGTGCTCTATGAAGCACATTAATCAGCTCACTAGGAGCGTTTTCAAAAGCGTTGCAAATCTCATTTATTTTGTCTACCTTCTCCTTTGGCAGATTGACCCTAACCTCAATATTGTCACTGCCGGTAATCCTCTCCATATGATCATATATTTCGGGATCTACTTTTATATTTTGACTCATCTTTATTCTCCTTTAATTTTACATTAAATTGAAGTTCATACCTAGCTATTAAGGTTTATTGCAACCTCATTGCTCTTAGGGAAGTAACAGGTATGGAGCAGCTCGTGCGCCTTTTCACTTCCCGGTTCTCCAAGAAATTCCTCATACAGTTTGATTATTGAGGGGTTCTCGTGCGACTTGCGAATTATTTTTCGTTCGTCCTCAGTATAGATTGCTGCAGCTCTTTTGCTCAATATCTCACTATTACCATGGTGGTAAGGCTGTCCTCCACCGCCAATACAGCCGCCCGGACAGGCCATAATCTCGATGGCGTGGAACTTGGAAGTGCCCGCTCTAACCTCATCAAGAAGTTTGCGCGCATTACCCAGTCCATGTGCAACACCAATGTTAAGCTCCAAACCGTTAAAGTCGATTTTTGCTGAACGTATCCCCTCCATTCCACGTAGTGAGCTGAACTCTACATTTTCTAAAATTTTACCTGTATAGAGTTCATAAGCTGTACGACAGGCAGCTTCAATCACCCCTCCGGTATTACCAAATATTACACCCGCTCCGCTTGACTCACCCAGCGGATTATCAAACTCCCCATCAGGCAGATCCATAAACTCAATATTTGCTTGCTTGATAAAGGCGGCAAGCTCACGTGTAGATATTGAATAGT
Source organism: uncultured Proteiniphilum sp. (assembly GCA_964622945.1). GTDB lineage: Bacteria > Bacteroidota > Bacteroidia > Bacteroidales > Dysgonomonadaceae > Proteiniphilum. The sequence continues at coordinate 42,031 of CAZURM010000002.1, read as the reverse complement.
CAACATCCTGATTGTCATCTACTTTAAACTCGTCTCGCTGACACTCATACTTTTTAGCAATACAGGGCATTATTGACACCACTACAAGATCTTTACGATCTACACCAATCTTGTTAGCAAAATAACTCTTAGCTATTGCGCCAAACATTTGTTGAGGTGATTTAGCTGTCGATGGAACGTCGAGCAAATCATTAAAGTTATGCTCAAAGAAGTTTACCCAGCCGGGGCAACAGGAAGTCAGTATAGGCAACCTTACAGAGCTGTCACCCTTCACATAAGCATCAAGACGCTGCAGCAACTCTGTCCCTTCCTCCATTATTGTCAAGTCGGCAGCAAAATCAGTATCAAACACGTAGTCAAACCCAAGCTCTTTAAGAGCAGAGACCATTTTACCTGTAACAAGAGTTCCCGGTTGCAGCCCAAATTCCTCACCAAGTGCTGCACGTACAGCAGGTGCGGTTTGAACAACTACTGTTTTAGAGGGATCGCTCAGTGCGCGTATAATATCGTTGGTGTGATCAACCTCTGTAAGTGCGCCAGTTGGGCATACCATCAGGCATTGACCGCAATAGGTACAGGGTGAATCCTCAAGGTTCATCTCAAAGGCAGGAGCAACTGCTGACATAAAGCCTCTATTAACGGCTGAGAGTGCTCCTACTGTCTGCACCTCATTACACATCATTTCGCACCTACGACACATAATACATTTATCAATATCTCTTATAATAGAAGGGGATGTATCCTTTCGATATTTCGACTGCTCTCCGCCATAGGGGAGACTTCTTATATTGAATTGAATCGCAAGATTCTGCAGTTCGCATTCACCTGACTTGGCGCAAACCAGACAGTCGAAGGGATGATCTGAAATCATTAGCTTAAGAACTGTTGTTCTAGCATTTAAAACACGAATACTGTGTGTATTTACCACCATCCCCTCCTGTGCCTCAGCTATACATGAGGGAGCTAGGTTTTGACGCCCCTCCACCTCAACTACACATATGCGGCAACCTCCGGGCTTATTCTCAATACCCATATCACACAACTCAAAGTGACACAGCGTTGGAATCTCTACTCCAGCCATTCGAGCAGCATTAAGAATGGTTGTTCCCTTCTTAACTCGAACCCTTTTATTATCTATTGTTAACTCTATCATTTTTTAGATTTTTGAAATTTTGATTGACTGTTTAACTATGCATCTCAGCAACTCGTGGATAATCCTTCTCAAGAGTGATTGCATCAAATTTGCATCTCTCCATACAGGCACCACATTTAATGCATATCTCTTGATTTATAACATGTGGTTCCTTTCGCTCACCGGTAATTGCGTTGGTTGGACAAACTCGCTTACAAGCCAGACATCCTGTACACTCCTCAGGCGATATAACATAGTACAGCAGGTTTGTACATTGACCGGCACGACACTTTTTATCAAACACATGCTCCACATATTCCTCCGAAAAATTTTCGAGAGTGGATAGTACAGGATTTGGTGCTGTCTGCCCCAATCCACAGAGCGATGTATCCTTTATAACTGAACAGAGGTTTCTCAGCTTATCCAGATCCTCCTGAGTACCATTGCCTTCAGTAATCTTTACAAGAATCTCATGCATGCGCTTATTACCGATGCGGCAGGGTGTGCATTTACCACAGGACTCGTCAACAATAAACTCGAGATAGAACTTGGCAACTGAGACCATGCAGTCATCCTCATCAAGCACAATCATACCACCTGAGCCCATCATCGAACCAGATGCAGTGAGGCTTTCATAATCAATAGGAGTATCGAGATGCTTCTCAGTAAGGCAACCACCCGAGGGTCCGCCCGTTTGTACAGCCTTAAACTTTTTACCATCCTTAATTCCACCACCTATCTCATATATTATCTCCCTAAGGGTAATACCCATAGGCACCTCAATCAGACCAACATTGTTAATCTTGCCTGCAAGAGCAAACACCTTTGTACCTTTTGACTTTTCTGTTCCTATTGAGGAGAACCAATCGGCACCCTTCTGAATGATAACAGGAACGTTGGCAAAGGTCTCAACATTATTTACATTGGTGGGCTTACCTAGATATCCGCTCTGAGCAGGATAGGGTGGCTTGTTCGTAGGTTCGCCACGATAGCCTTCCATGGAGTTTATAAGTGCGGTCTCTTCACCACAAACAAAGGCACCTGCTCCATACTTCATAGAGATATTAAAACTAAAGTCGGTACCGAAAATGTTGTCTCCCAGCAAACCATACTCCATTGCCTGAGCAATCGCAATATTGAGACGCTGAATTGCAAGTGGATATTCGGCACGGATATAGATGAAACCCTTAGTGGCTCCTATACAGTAGCCGCAAATTGCCATAGCCTCCAATACAGAGTGCGGGTCGCCCTCAAGTATTGATCGATCCATAAAAGCTCCCGGATCACCCTCATCTGCATTACAGACCACATATTTCTGATCTGCCACATTTTTAGAGGCTATCTCCCACTTAATTCCGGCAGGGAACCCTGCTCCTCCTCTACCCCTCAGTCCAGAATCCTTAATAAGGTCTATTGTCTCTTGAGGTGTGAGCTCAGTCAATACCCTCCCCAAAGCCTGATATGCATTACGAGCAATTGCCTCATCAATATTTTCGGGATCAATCACCCCGCAATTGCGAAGCGCGATACGGAGCTGCTTCTGATAAAAGGCCATATGTTTTGAATCGGATATATGCTCATCCGACTTAGGGTCAGTATAGAGCAGGCGATCTACCCTTCGTCCCTTAATGATATGCTCCTCTATAATCTCTCTGGCATCTGTTGGCTTTACCTCAGTGTAAAAGGTATTATCGGGCAAAATCTTCACAATCGGTCCCTTCTCACAAAAGCCAAAACATCCGGTACGAATTATCTGAATATCATCTGTAAGCTGTTTTCTTTCAAGCTCATCCATCAGCATTTCATAAACCAAGTCACTATCTGATGAAGAACATCCAGTTCCTGCACAAACAAGAATATGTATTTTATACTTACTCATATATAGTTATTTAAGATATTATAGTGTTATAATTCTGGGGTATTATACCATCTACCAATTCCCCATCTTTTATATAATGCTCTAGTATCTCATCTGCCTTTTTACTAGTAACATAGCCAAATACTATGGGATCTTTTCCAGGTAGAGTAATTTCCACGGTTGGTTCTGCATAACAATATCCCATACAACCTGTCTGTGTTACAATTGCACTAATAGAACGTTTCTCTAGCTCGTCTACGAAGTACTCCATCACCTCTTTTGCGCCTGAGGCTATACCACAAGTAGCCATTGCTACTTTCACCTGAACAAGAGATTCAGGATCTTCAGCTTTATCCCTTAGATTTATTCTGTTTCTCATCTCCTCTTGTTTCTTTTTAAGGTCAGCTAATGTTTTAATTTTTGTCATGTAATTTAAATTTATAGATTAATAGTTGTATATAATCAACACAAATAACTTTTCGCAGAACGATAGGAAGTAATCTCATTTAAATTTTCTTTTAAATATGTCTTAATTAATCCAGACATTCCTGATTGATGTAGATAAATCCCTTGCTGTTTAAGCTCATCTGTATCAAGCACAAACTTCTTTCCATCTATGTTATAGGTAAATTTTATCCTGATCTCAGGATTTGCCAACAATAGCATTGCAAGGTAACCCGCAATATCACCCGTTGGTAAACAGTCTGGATTGTCTGTGCGATATGTTGCTTTTATAGTAGTCCCTTCACCGTTTTTAGACTGAATACTTAAAAATCCTCCGGTCTGTTCACAAGTCATCTTCAAAAAAGGAATTCCAAGTCCAACTTTCCGTGTTGTTCTAGTTGTAAAAAAAGGATCCTCCAATCTTTTTATTTCCTCAGCACTCATCCCTAATCCATCATCTTTAACACTAAATACTAGCAAGTCATTAATAGAATCTTCATAAAAACTTATTAATATGTTTTTTGCTTCAGCTCTAATTGAGTTCTGTGAAATATCCATCATATGCATAGCCATGTCAACCATTCCCTGTTTTTCTATTAGTTTAAATATATCAATGCTTTTCGAAAAGAAGTTTAAAGTTTCTCCAGTCTGACTCTTCCATTTTAAACCTATTATAAGCTTTTCCTATATCCTCAATATAATGAGCATCTGAATTTTGCAGGAAATATTCTCCAGCAAGTTCAGGATGTTTATTTATAAAATTGTTTGGAGTTGTATATTTAGAAACCTCCAAAGCATCGTACTTTAACCCCGATGGTATAAAACCAAGCTGACTGAACAGGCTGTTTACAGACCTATCTATATGGGCTGGTACAAACACTCCTTTCAATCGGTGGACCTCTTCGGCTAGATTATCAATTCCATCATTTATTCCAATAAACAAAGAACGATTCTCTTCATACAAGATGACATCATTTTCGTCAACTGCCACCTGATAACCAAATTTATCAGGGTCATTTTTTATATCAGTTATCCTACTGTCGAGATACATCTGAAACTCATCCATCGCCTTTAGATTAGGAAAGTAACAAAGGCAATGAACCTCCTCGCGTGTGTTAACTTCACAGCCTGGGATAACGTAAATCCCATTTTGCTTTCCAAGCTCCTTGCATACTCTTACATTCAAAGTGCTGTTATGATCTGTTATAGCTATTATATGCATCCCTTCTTCTTTAGTCTTACGAATAATATTTCGGGGACTCATATCAAGATCTCCACAGGGAGAAAGGCATGTATGAATATGCAAATCAGCATTGAAATAGTTCATAACAGTTTTTGAGTCTTCAGATTTTATTACATCTCTATGTCATGCAAAAAGTTATACAGTTTTCCAACAGTTTCAAAAGTGGCCAACTTTGAAGTTAGTATTACCACACCTTCCGATTCAGCACTTTCAAGTACATCTTTTTCCACTTTTCTCTCATTTACAATTATAATAGCACTCAACTCTTTGAGTGAAGCAACAGCAACAATGTTTTTGTGGGCCTGCGACGTAACCCAAAGCATATTCTCAGTTGTTTTCCCCATCACATCACTAAGCAAGTCTGATACGTATGCATCATCTGCTTCTCTATCGAGAAGTTCTTTGCCCGACATACACTCCAACCCTAACTTATCTATAAGCTGTTTAAGATTCTTTTTCATATAAGTGTCTATAGTTTATTTAACCTACCTTTACCCCAAATTTTTTCTATAACTATAAAAGATTGATCCGGACTAAGCTTGTAATTTTTTTCCATAACACGCTGAACAAATACGCAATGTGAAATTGTTGCTTTTCCATTTACAATATCCTCTGCAAGATTCCTGCAATCTGGTGCACCACATGCTCCACAATCAAATCCGGGTAAATAAGATTCTAATCTCTTTATACGCTGCAACTTTATTATTGCTTTTCCCATATCTTTATGAAGCAATAATCCATCACGAGGATATACAGGGTCAACCCCTGAAAGAAAATGAAGAGATTCACTATAATCCATAAGCGAGTTAAACACTTCTCCATTATTTGCAAGCTTAAGTTTCTTAAGTCTTTTTTGTCGCTTCTCCAGTCGCTCCACAGTAAGAAAGCGATTGGCGGGACATAAAATACCACCAGCACAGCCCTGATCACAGGCTCTCATTTCAAGAAAGCCTATATTTTTAATATGACCTGATTCAAGCTTTTCAAGAAACTCTATTACATTGTCCATGCCGTCAATAGCCAAGCTTCTGCCCGAGAAATATTTTTTCTCTGTACCAGACAACGACCAGTTAACTGAATCTGGACTCATATTTGCTATTGATTTATGCATTCCCGATTTTTTTTTAGCCAACAGTATCGAAGATGTCAGATTAAAAACTTCAGCCATGTTAATCGTAAAGTCAATAGCAGATTTATCTTCACCAACAGGAGAGCGAGCAGCCACAATTTTGGCAGCACAGGGAGTTATATAATAAATTAAAATATTTTTTTTATCATCTAATTCATGAGTTTTAGATTTTCTGAGAAATATAGCTGCTATATCATGCGGTGCCTTGAGTCTCATGATATTCTGCGTAAGAGAGGGATATTTCACTTGTATTAAACGCACTACCGCAGGGCAGTATGAGCTAATCTGTGGTTGAGGCAAATCTTTTTTCTCCAATCTCTTGTAAGCTTCTTTTATAAAATCCACAGCCTGCTCAACTTCAAAGACCTCATCAAACCCCAACTGTTTTACTGCATTCAAAACCTGAGTAGCAGAGTATTCCGATGAAAACTGACCTATAAATACAGAGGGAACCAAAGCAATTCTATAAGCACTATTTTCTAAAGACTTAAGGCCATCATCTTTTGTGTAAATAGCGCGCTGAGGGCAAACTCTGTAACACTCTCCGCAATCAATACATCTTTCTGGTTTAATTGAGGCATGGCCATCTATTATTCTAATTGCCTGTGTAGAACATACACGCATACAGTGAGAACAACCAATACATTTATTAATATTGATCTGTATCGAGTGTGTATAGTTCCTATCTTTCATAGCCTCAAAACATAACTGTTATTTCAAGCCTGGTTCCTTTATTTGGAATTGAGGATAGCAACATTTCATCACAGTTTTTTTTAATATTTGGCAATCCCATACCTGCACCAAAGCCCATTTGTCTAACTTTTTCCGATGCTGTTGAATATCCTTCTTCCATGGCCTTATCAATATCTTCTATTCCTGGGCCTTCATCTTCAAATACTACACGTATAAATTCAGGTCTTATATCTACCTTCATTGTTCCTTTAAAAGCATGAGCCACAACATTCATTTCCGCCTCATACAGTGCCACAGCAATTTGTCTAACCTTTTCAGGAGCAATATTAAATTGCTTTATAATACTTTTTACCTCAGTGCTTGCTCGACCCCCTTCACTAAAGTCGCCACCCTGTATAAAATATTGCATTTTCATTAATATACTGGCTTTAAACCATTCATGTATAACAATCCTGATATTTCGTATACCGATGCTGTAGTAGATATCATTGAAATCCGACTTTTGCTTGCCAGATTTATCATTTCACTTGTTATTTTCTTGTCTCTGGCAATAATCAAACAGGTTAAATTTGAAATTTCAGCCGTTCTTACTGTCTGAATTGTTGAAAGACCAGTAACCAAAACTGTATTTTCCATCGAGAACCTAAGTACATCACTCATTAAGTCTGATGCAAAGGCCTTAGTGTAATTCAAAGAATCTTGACACTCATTTATGAATGTTCCATTAACTATGTTGCAAATCTCTTGCAGCTTCATTTTTCTTTATTATTAGATAAGATTTGTCCAATAAGCGTATTAGCATCCAAATATAGTAAATTATAACATATTAAAGAAATATTTCTTTAATATTACACCCACAAATCAGGCGACCACACTTAAACCCGTAAATGACTGTATGGCAGCCCTTTAAAGCTTAATGTTCAATGTATAGAAAAATAAAGTTTTAATTTTATATCAACTCTTTTAATATGAAAAGCTTATAAAAGTATACTTTCGTAAATTATTTTGTACTTTTGTATGATTATTATTTAGTTATGCACAATTTAGAACTTAACGAACAAGAGATTATTCGTCGACAGAGTTTGGTGGAACTAAAAGAACTGGATATAGAACCATATCCGGCTTCAGGTTATGATGTAAACGCCTACTCAATTGATATTAAGAACAATTTTAAGGATGGTGATGATGATCGCTACAATGTAAGGGTAGCGGGTAGAATCATGAGTCGACGCATTATGGGAAAAGCTTCTTTTATTGAATTAATTGACTCAAAAGGGCGAATTCAGGTGTATGTAACCCGTGATGATATATGCCTCGACGAAAATAAGGATTTTTATAATACAGTATTTAAAAAGCTTTTAGATATAGGCGACTTCATAGGTGTTGAAGGATTTGTTTTCCGTACCAAAACAGGAGAAATATCAGTTCATGCCGAAAAGCTTACAATCTTATCTAAGTCTTTAAGACCTCTGCCTATTGTAAAGATGAAGGATGGAGTTGCTTTTGATAAGTTTACTGACCCAGAGCTACGATATCGTCAAAGATATGTTGACCTTCTTGTAAACGATAATGTGAAAGATATTTTCATCAAGCGTACAAGAATCTTTGATGCGATGCGTGAATTCTTTAATCAAAAAGGTTATTTAGAGGTTGACACACCCGTCTTACAAAGTATTCCAGGAGGAGCAGCCGCACGACCTTTCACTACCCATCTAAATGCACTTGATATTGATTTATATCTGCGTATTGCAAATGAGCTTTACCTAAAACGGTTAATAGTAGGTGGCTTCGAAGGGGTATATGAATTTTCAAGAAACTTCAGGAATGAGGGGATGGATAGAACACATAATCCCGAATTCACAGTAATGGAAATATATGTTTCTTATAAAGATTACAAATGGATGATGGAGTTCACCGAAAATTTGTTAGAATATGTTGCAATTAAGGTTCTCGGCACAACAAAGGTGAAATTAGGTGAAAATGAAATAGATTTCAAAACACCCTACAAAAGGGTTACAATGATCGATGCAATAAAAGATCACACCGGTGTAGATATCAGCGACATGGACGAAGATCAGTTGCGCGTAGTCTGTGATGATCTTGGTGTACAGCAAGATAAAACAATGGGTAAAGGAAAACTTATAGATGAGATTTTTGGAGAAAAAGCTGAAGGAAAGTATATCCAGCCAACATTTATAATAGACTATCCCATTGAGATGTCGCCATTATGTAAGCGTCATCGTGATAACCCAGAGCTTACTGAACGTTTTGAGTTGATGGTGAACGGTAAGGAACTTGCAAATGCATACACCGAGTTAAACGACCCTATTGATCAGCGTAAACGTTTCGAAGAGCAACTAAAACTTTCAGAGAAAGGCGATGATGAGGCAATGTTTATTGATCAGGATTTCCTGAGAGCTCTTGAATATGGCATGCCACCTACATCAGGTATGGGAATAGGAATGGACAGACTCACTATGCTGCTAACCGAGCAAACTTCAATTCAGGAAGTGCTATTATTCCCTCTTATGCGTCCTGAAAAGAGAATCAAAAAAGACACTACGGCAAATTTTATAAAATTAGGTATTCAAGAAGAGTGGGTTGAGCTTGTGCAAAAGGCTGGTTACACACAAGTAAGTAATCTTATAAATGTGAACCCAAACAAACTACATCAAGAGATATGTGGGTTAAACAAAAAACTGAAGCTGGGATTAAATAATCCTACACCCGATGATGTAAAGATTTGGATAAATAACGCTTCCGAAGAAGAATAACCCAACTTTTTGAAATATTACCAATACAATGGATTCAATAGGTAAAATCTGTATCTTAGGAGGAGGCACATGGGGGACAGCACTCGCAAAAATGGTGCTCATGAATCAGAAATATATAAACTGGTTTATGCGTAGTGATGAGCAGATTGAAGGCTTTTATAAGTTGGGTCATAACCCAGGATATTTAACTAATATAAAGTTCAATCTTGCACAAATCACTTTTTACTCAAACATAGAAAGAGCAATAAAAGAATCAGACACAATAATTATTGCAATCCCTTCCCCATATGTAAAGCAATATTTCAGACGCGTCTGGAACAGCACTTTCAGAGATAAATTTGTAGTATCTGCCATAAAAGGGATAATCCCTAATGATAATATGGTAATGAGTGAATATCTGGCAGATAATTTTAAAATACCTACCGAAAATATAGGTGTCCTTTCAGGTCCTTGTCATGCTGAAGAGGTAGCTTTAGGAAGACTTTCCTTTCTTACAGCTGCAAGCATAGACTCTGAAAAGGCTACTCTTCTTGCCGACTCCATCTCATCCAGAATTCTTAAGACAGGTACCTCAAACGATGTAGTAGGAATAGAGCTCGCGGCAGTGCTGAAAAATATATATGCTATAGCCTCTGGAATATGTCAAGGGCTGCTTTATGGCGATAACTTTCAAGCTGTATTGATGAGCAACTGTGCCAAGGAGATGTCGCTATTCCTCAACTCAGTAGTCCCAATAGAACGTAATATTACTGATTTGCACTATCTAGGTGACATGCTTGTTACGAGCTATTCTCAATTTAGTAGAAACAGAACACTGGGAGCTATGATTGGAAAAGGCTACTCAGTAAAAACGGCTCAGCTCGAAATGGAAATGATAGCTGAAGGTTATTATGGAGCAAAGTGCATACATGAGTTGAACAGCCGCTTTAAAGTTAATATTCCAATAATTGAGACCATTTACAAGATTCTTTATGAGCGTTTAGAACCTAAACAGGCAATAAAAAATCTTATCGATTACTTTTAATTGTTTTTTCTGTAACATCGAATTCGAAAACAAATTAACTCATAAAATATGGATAGCATACAATTAAACATCAAACATCTTTCCGGTATTGTATCAGAAGAAGAAATTCTAAGAAAATCCGAACTGGCATCAGCAGCAAACACCGCACTACATGATGGCTCTCGCGAAGGGAGCGACTTCCTTGGCTGGGTAAATCTGCCTTCATCAATTAACGACGAAATACTTACTAGTATCGAAGATGCAGCAACTGTTCTACGCACACATTGCGAGGTAGTTGTTGTCATAGGTATAGGTGGCAGCTACCTAGGTGCCCGTGCCGTTATCGATGCATTATCTAATTCATTCGATTGGCTACAAGAAGGCGATAAACGCAAAAATCCAATCATATTATACGCAGGCAATAATATAAGTGAGGACTATCTGTCTGAAATGGTTAATTATCTCGAAGGCAAAGAGTTTGGTCTAATAAATATATCCAAATCAGGAACAACTACAGAGCCTGCAATTGCTTTCAGATTACTAAAAAATCTCTTAGAGAAAAAAGTAGGCATTGAGGAGTCTAAAAATCGTATTGTTGCAATCACCGATGCCAGCAAAGGGGCACTGCGTGCTTTAGCTGAAAGTGAAGGCTATAAAACATTTATAATACCCGACAATATAGGTGGACGCTATTCAGTGTTAACACCGGTAGGCTTGCTCCCCATTGCCGTAGCAGGCGTAAATATAAGGGAATTAGTAGCGGGAGCAGTTGAGATTGAAAAAGCCACTAACACTTCAATTTCTTTCGACTACAACCTACCTGCCATTTATGCAGTAATACGAAATGAATTGTATAAGCGAGGCAAGAAAATTGAGATTCTTGTAAACTACCATCCCAAGCTTCACTATTTGGCTGAATGGTGGAAGCAATTATTCGGTGAAAGTGAGGGTAAAGATTACTTGGGAATCTTCCCTGCAGCAGTAGATTTTACAGCAGATTTACATTCTATGGGGCAATGGATTCAAGAAGGTGAGCGTACTATTTTTGAGACAGTGATATCAATCAAAGAGCCCAATGAAAAAATCCATGTCCCTCATGACGATAAAAATCTCGACGGATTAAACTATCTTGAAGGGAAGAGAGTAGGTGAGGTAAATAAAATGGCTGAATTGGGAACACTTTTAGCGCATGTAGATGGTGGAGTACCTAACATATTAATAGAGATACCCAAATTAAGTGAGAAATATATAGGTCAACTAATCTACTTCTTTGAAAAGGCTTGTGGAGTAAGTGGATACCTGCTTGGTGTCAACCCTTTCAATCAACCTGGAGTTGAAGCTTATAAAAATAATATGTTTGCACTTCTCGAAAAACCAGGGTATGAAGAAGCAACAAAAGCAATTAAATCGAAACTATAATACTCACAGAAGCATATATTATGGAGTTAAGGCATTAATGGAATGAACAACTGTTAAGCCTATTGAAATATCTAATCTTTAGAAGTATAATATAAATAGTAACTTTGCAACTTATATTATACTTCTAAATTATTTATGAACATGTATCAACAGTTTGAGAATTATCTCAGATCACATCATTTTACAAATTTCAATCTACAAGCAGTACTCTTTGATATGGACGGCATACTTTACGATTCTATGCCCGCACATGCAAAGTCGTGGCAGGATGCAATGGAAGAGTTTGGGTATAAATCCACCGAGCCTATTGAGTTTTATCTTCATGAAGGGCGCGTGGGCAAGTCCACAATAAACTTAATCACTAAAAGAGAATTCAATAGAAGAGCAACTAAAGAAGAAAAAGATAATATTTATGCACGAAAAACCGAACTGTTCCAACAGCTCAATGACAATAGAACTCTACCCGGTGCAAAAGAAGTATTGGAGTATGTTAAAGAGCAAGAACTAAGAACCATATTAGTAACCGGATCAGGCCAGCCATCGCTCCTCGACAGGTTAGATTTTAATTTTCCAAACATCTTCACTCCCGAAACAATGATTACTGCATTTGATGTGGTAAAAGGTAAGCCCGACCCTGAACCATATAATATAGGCTTGGAAAAAGGTGGAATGCTAAGCCCTAATCAGGCTATCGTCATTGAGAACGCCCCTTTAGGCATAGAATCTGCTGCTGCTGCAGGTATTTTCACAATTGCCGTAAATACAGGACTATTAAGTGATGAAAAACTGTTAGATGCCGGTGCATCATTGCTCTTTCATTCAATGACTGAACTTCTTCAGAATTTTCCTGAAATAATTAAAATATCGCGTACAATCAAAATTTAGAGGATAATCCTAAAATACTCAAATTTTTAAAATATTTTGTAGTGAGTATAGTTTTATAATCTTATTGTCATTTACTCACCAATTATATAGGTTGGTAGTTTTGTAATCTAATAAATCCCCCTTTCGTTTAGAGCTCTCTGGTAGGCTCTGGCATTTCTTGCATGTTCGGCATGCGTTACGGCGAAGTTGTGTCGGCCTGATAGATCGTCTTTGGCACACATAAACAGGTAGTTGTGCTCTGTGGGCGACAGTACTGCATCTATTGCACTTATGGTTGGTATTCTTATTGGGCCGGGTGGCAGTCCGTCGTTCTTATAGGTGTTGTAGGGTGACTCTACTTCAAGGTGTATGAATAGTATTCTCCGCAGTGTTGGGTCGCCAACTGCAAACTTTACTGTTGGGTCTGCCTCAAGGCGCATGCCTCTGTGGATGCGGTTTAGATATAGACCGGCTACTGTTGGATATTCGTCTGCGTATGTTGCTTCTTCTTCTACAATGGATGCAAGTGTTGATACTTCTATCGGTGTGAGTCCTATCTGTTCGGCTTTTTGTTTTCGTTCATTATTCCAGAATGCATCGTATTCTCTTTTCATCCTGTTCATAAGGCTTTCGATGCTCGAATCCCAGTAAACTTCGTAGGTGTTGGGGATAAACATGGCTCCGAATGTTTGTTCATTAAAGCCGTAGGAGGCTGCTGTGAGTGAGTCGCTGAGTGCATTTAGTAAGGATAGGCTGTCGGCCATAAGCTGCTCTGAGATGCGGCCTGCAAGATTTTCTTTGGTGCGTATATTATTAAAGGTGAGGTTGATTGGTTCTTGAACGCCTGAGCGCAACAGGCGTATGACTTCGGGCATTGTCATTCCGGGGTTTATTGCATATCGACCTGTCTTAATCCTGTTTGGGTAGTTCATTCTTTCGGCTAAAAGATTAAAAGCTTTCACGTTGGGTATTCCTGCTTTTTCCTGAAGCTGATTTACAACATAATCGTAATCTTTCTTTTCATCGATATATACGTAAACTGTTTCTGTCATATCGAATTGTGAGAAGATTGTTTTATAGATATATGTTGTTATAGTTATGGTGATTAACAGGAGGATGCCTGCTATCAGTAATATTATTTTTCTCCCTTTCTTCTTTTTATTTGATGGCTCCATTAAATATGTATTAATAATTTAGCGGTTCAAAAGAACAAAAGTATATATATTCAGTTTGAAAAAGGATGTTTTTCTTTGAAAAGTTGAAAACAATCACGTATATTTGCATCCAATTTCAGCGATATTACCATAAGGAAGTGTGGGTGAGTGGCTGAAACCAACAGTTTGCTAAACTGTCGTACGGGTAACTGTACCGAGGGTTCGAATCCCTCCGCTTCCGCAAAGATTTTAAGACAATCGGCATAGCAAGCTATAAAACCGTTCAAAATGGGAGTTTTAAACGGTTTTTTTGTGTTTTTTAATTGTATCTTTCATCGCAAATTTGGAATAATTGACTACTTTTACAGGAGACCTTAAGCTATAATGCTTTCATTATATTAATGTTGTTAACTACTAAGTAAAATTCGATTAAAATGAAAAATAAGTTATTTATCATGTCAGTAACAGTAAGTCTATTGTTGGCTTGTGGGAACAAGCCTCCGCAGCTTGGTAAAGCATCTTTGGATGATGTGATCTCTGCGTTGACTTTGGAAGAAAAAGTGCATTTAGTAATCGGTACGGGGATGGCTGGTTTTTCTGGTGAGACGGCTGTGATTGGCTCTACCGGAAATATAGTGCCCGGTGCTGCCGGCACTACTTATCCTATTGAGCGATTGGGTATTCCGGCGATTGTGCTTGCCGATGGTCCTGCCGGATTGCGTATCGATTCTATCCGTGAAGGGGATGATGCTACTTATTATTGTACTCATTTTCCAATTGGCACCTTGTTGGCTTCAACATGGGATCAAGAGTTGGTTGAAAATGTAGGTGTGGCTATTGGAAATGAGGTTTTGGAGTATGGTGCAGATGTTATATTGGGGCCTGCCCTCAATATTCAGCGTAATGTTCTTTGTGGTCGTAACTTTGAGTATTATTCTGAAGATCCTGTTGTTTCAGGTAAAATAGCTGCTGCCTATGTGCGTGGTGTACAGAGAAATGGTGTGGGTGTATCGATTAAGCACTTTGCGGCTAACAATCAGGAGACAAACCGTATGGGAAATGATGTGAGAATATCGCAGCGTGCTTTGCGTGAGATCTATCTTAAAGGTTTTGAAATTACGGTTAAGGAGTCTGCACCATGGACAGTGATGTCTTCGTATAATTATATCAATGGTGTGTATGCATCGCAAAGCAGGGAGCTTCAAACAACGCTATTGCGCGATGAGTGGGGGTTTGATGGTGTTGTGATGACAGATTGGTTTGGTGGTGTAGATGCTGTTGAACAGATGATAGCGGGCAACGATTTGTTGGAGCCCGGTACGGATCAGCAGTATGAGGATATTGTGAATGCAGTGAATGAGGATCGACTGGATGAGGCTGTTCTCGACACAAACGTGAGACGTATTCTTGAGTTGATTTTACAAAGTCCTCATTTCAAAGGATATGATTTCTCTAATAAACCCAACTTGGAAGATCATGCGGCTGTAACTCGTCAATCTGCAACTGAAGGAATGGTTTTATTGAAAAACAATAATGCTGCACTTCCTCTATCTTCTGATGTGAAAAACATTGCACTGTTTGGTTGTACTTCGTATGATTTTATAGCAGGAGGTACTGGTTCGGGAAACGTGAATCGTGCCTACACTGTATCTTTGCTTGATGGTTTAAAGAATGCAGGATACAGTGTAAACGAATCTCTAAGACCTATCTATGAACAATATATTGAGGAGGAAAACAAGAAGAATGTGCTGGACACGGACAATCTGCTTGCAAGTTTTCTTCCTGTTCCACGTCCTACGGAGATGCAGCTTAGTAGGCAACAGATTGCTGACCAAGCAGCTTCAACGGATGTAGCATTGGTGACCATTGGTCGCTTGTCGGGCGAGTTTATAGATCGCACCACGGATGATTTTAATCTGACGAAGGAGGAGATACAGCTGTTGAGGGATGTGGGTCAGGTATTTAAGGCCGCTGGAAAGCGTGTGGTGGTTATCTTGAATATTGGTGGTGTAATTGAGACAGCTTCTTGGAAAGATATACCTGATGCAATTCTTTGTGCATGGCAGGGTGGACAGGAAGGTGGCAACAGTGTGGCTGATATCCTAAGTGGTAAGAGCTCACCATCAGGAAAGCTCCCGATGACGTTTCCTGTAAATTATTATGATGATGCATCGTCTGCAAACTTCCCCATCAATCCGGAACAGGATTTTGATATAATGAGTCAGAATAGAGAAGGGAAAAATGTTAAAGATGTGGACTACACAAATTATGAGGAGGATGTTTATGTAGGTTATCGTTACTATGACAGCTTTGGCAAACAGGTGTCTTATCCTTTTGGATTTGGTTTGTCTTACACTACTTTTGAATATTCCAATCCCGTTATTCACGAAGAGAATGGACTGTTTACAATTTCTGTTGAGGTGAAAAATATAGGCGAATATGCAGGGAAAGAGGTTGTACAGCTTTATGTTTCTGCTCCCAACAACGTAATCTTGAATAAGCCTGATAAGGAGCTGAAAGCTTTTGCAAAAACCGTTACTTTGGAGCCGAACGAAACAGTCACCGTGGAGATGCGGGTTAGTGCTTCTGACTTAGCCTCTTTTGATGAGGCAACCTCTTCGTGGGTAGTTGATGCCGGAAGGTATAGCTTTCTGATTGGAGCTTCTTCACGTGATATTAGAGCATCTGTTGAGGCTGAGGTGAACTCTTCAAGTGAAAAGACTAATGATATTTTAAAGTTGAAGGAGTCAATCACACTATTAACAAGAAATTAATTGAATTTTATTTACTTCAATTAATTTTCATTTGTTTCATTAATTGAATTTATAAAAAAGTCGTATAGATTATTTTCTGTACGGCTTTTCTGATTTCTCTTCACTCCATGGTGATGTAGGAAGGCCAAGATACTCGATCGGGCAGGGTGAATATTTCGTCGTAGGGTTGTATTCCTTCACCGTTATTGTAGGAGGCGATGCGCTGTACGCCGTCTGCCGTGCTGCCACCTGTGCCGTTGACCACACTAAGTATGTTCCCAGGACCACTAAAACGGGTAATGCAGAGCTTCTCGATTGCGACGCCAGGAGCATTGGGCACTTCAAAAGCGTTCTTTTTGTTGACGTTGCCGTCGGTACCAGTGAATACTGCGTAAGAGCCGAAGCCTATGCTGTGATGTTCTTTCACGGTGTTTGCCACCTTAAAAGCAGCATAGCCGTCAACTCGCCCGTCTTGACTATTCCAGCTTGCTTGAGTTGGAGGGTCGTATGGAGGTTCGTTTTGGAGGAAGTAGGTCCTGCCACGCTCGCCCAGCCACAGCACTTCGTATTCTTGATAATGTTCGACAAAAAGACCGTAGAGGGTTACATCGTCGCCAGTAACAATAAGTCCGTTTTTGCACCTGTCTCTTAACCATCGGGCAGCTCCACCGGGTTGTGTGCCGTGGTCGGCACGCCACAACCAGAAGTGATCGCCCACAACATGGGAGCTGTTGATTTGCATAGATGTGTGTATTTGAATGTTATTGGCTTGAACCCCACCAACTCGACAGGTGATATCGGTAAGCGCTATAGGATTGGAGGAGAGATCGGCAGTTGCGTCTTCCTCGCCAACGCGAATCTGATAGGTTGTGCTGTTAAAGGAATCCATGAGGAGTCCTGCAACGATAATACCTTCCTTATCATCTACATAGATACAGCCCCAGGTATTACTTTCCGTAGGTTCAAGTGTAACCGAGGCTATGCCAGCGCCGAGAAGTATTGCGTTCTTACGATTTACCTGAATGGGAGCATTCAACGCGTAGTGACCAGGGGTGAAGAAGATATTTTTGCCCAATTTTAGTGCGGCATTAATCTCAATGTCGGTATCGCCTTCTTTTGCTATATACCAGTCGGCCAGTAGATCTTGTACTTCGCCCTCACCCATATCTGTGGCTGACCAGGAAGTGCCTATCCTGTTCTTTTGCCATGCGGGGACAAATACCTTATACTCCCCGTCGTCGTCGATAAATAGAAAAGGCTTTTCCCGAAGAATAGGGGTAGTAGGTATGGGTGAGTTGACAGCGTCCTCAATAGGAGCATTCTCACAGCCTTGCCAAACCATATTAAAGGCACCGCCCATGGCATCAGAACCCTCAGGGAATATTGTGTTTCGAGTGTACCACTGTTGCTGTCCTCCCCAGTTGGGGCGTGTAGAAGAGCTATAGTGGCTGTCGGCAATAAAACCACCGCTTCCCCAGAAGTTCGACGTGCCGATATCGGAGATATATTTAGAGGTGCTTTCTATCAGCATTCTCCTTGCACTGGTTGATTGTGATACTGTCCATGCGAAATCTCGCATAACCGTAACATTCTCCATCGAACGCCAAAAGGTACAAGTAGCGTTGGCTCCCTCGGAGAGGTGGGGACGAGTAAAGATGGCACCCAGCCGAACGTCAGAAGGCAATTTCCCCAGTCCGCCTATGTGTGAGTAGAATCCCAGCTCGATGGAGTTGGCTTCGGGCGAGGATGCTGAGCCTGTACCGCCGGAGTCATAGCTCTGCGTACCTACATTGGCTTTGAAGTAGTACGCCTGGCGCTTGGTTGTCCATTCACCGTTGTCTCTACCTTGTCCTGTAGTGGCGAAATGTTCATTAATCTCATCTCTCGCCGTCCCTGCCTCTTCATATTTTCGGTCGTAGAAATAGACATTATCACCAAAGAGTTGATTCTCTAACGAAAGTGTTACTGTTTCCATCCCTCGAGTAATCTTGTAATAGTTCTCATATTTATCTGCATTGGGAGCTGAGTCAATAAACGTTGTTTGTGTAGTTGTGCCGACAGCGACAAAATTGGTAGCTAAACGACTGCCGCCCCTCGTGATTATATACTCTCCCGAAGAGCCAAACGGAGCCCACGACAATGTGATGCTGTGTTTATCTTCGTTGTAAGTAATATTGTTTGTTATAGCTGCCCGATTTTTCTCGTTGGGCGAGCAAGATGTAGTAAAACCATATATAACCAGTATGGTAACTAATGTTGTGAGAACACCAATAATTGTATTTTTCATCAGCATATACTTTTTTTGTTTAAGATTGATAAAGATAGTTATTTTATAATATACTTCAATAATTTTATACTGTATTCGTGCATCTTTTAGATTGGATACAGATATGTGTAGCAACAATATTTTCTTACTAGTGGTTTCTTTATATTATTATGTTAATATCTTTAATTCTCTTGCACCTTAGCAATGCATTTGCAGATGAACTTTAATATTTATTTATACATTTGTAATAATAAATTTTAATTCTCCAAAACTTATAGAATTTATAATTATGAAAAACATCTTGACAATTATTCTTTTTTTATTTTTTCCAATTGTAATAATAACAGCTCAGGAAGTGTTCAAAAATGATGAGGTTACCATTAGCGTTCTTGAGGATCGTACATGGGTTTTAGAAACCTTTGATAGAACAACTATGTATATTTTAGAAGGTGATGACAGAGCTATGTTGATTGATACTGGTACTCAATGTGAAGATCTGGACGAGATTGTCAGAAAAATTACACAGAAACCGCTAACAGTTGTTCTCACTCATAACCATAGAGATCATGCAGGTAATATACGTTATTTTGATGAGGTGTATATGCATCCAGCTGATACTCTTGTGCCTATTTATGTAGAGTTTGATGGTGAATATAAATGGATGAGGGAGGGTGATATCTTTGATTTGGGCAACAGAAAAATAGAGGTTTTTCGTATGCCGGGGCACACTCCTGGTTCTGTAGTGTTTGTGGATCGAAACATTAATGCTTCATATACGGGTGATGCATTTGGGTCCGGACAAGTGTGGTTGCAATTGCTTCCGCAGGTGGCAATGACGGATTACTACGAAGCGTGTGTAAGGATGGAGAGACTGATGAATGAGCAGAATATTACTAAGCTTTATGTGGGGCATTACCCACACGTGAAAGCTGCACTTGGCATTGACTACATAAAAAAGATGAAGAACTTGTCTTGGAGGCTAAGCAACGGTGATACTGAAGGTGCAGAGGATTTTCCTAACATGGGTTTAGATATCTCTTGTGAGAATCCAATGATTATTGCTGATGGGCAAGTAATGATTGTATTTGATCCTGAAAATATAAATTATTCATTAAAATATATCAAATGAGAAAAATTATCATTATGGGTGTGATAATGTTAATGACATTATCTTGTCATTCTCAGAACAACACAAAAGATAATCAAGCGGTTTGGGATAGGTCCTTTGGCGGTGCAGACAAATCTTATGATACTGAACTATTAACACTTAGAGATAAGATTGCTCCAAAGTTTCAAACATTGGAATTTGAGGACAGCCTTACAGGGAAAACAATGATTTATAATCTGTTCACTCCCAAAGATTATGATGAAAACATAAGTTATCCTTTAGTGCAATTTATTGCAGATGCGAGTACAGTTGGAAAAGGTTTTGAAGCTCCATTGAAACAGGGTTATGGTGGCATTATTTGGGCAACAGATGAAAGTCAATCAGAGAATCCTTGCTTTGTTTTAGTACCATCGTTTCTTGGTCCTGAACGGGCTGTAAACGACGAATGGGAAACGAGCGATGAGGTGGATATGGCTTATCGGTTGCTGAATACTGTTATTACTGATTACAATATCGATAAAGACAGAATATATACGACAGGTCAGTCGATGGGTGCCATGATTTCGTTATATTTTAATGCAATGTACCCCAATCTTTTTGCTGCCTCTATATTTGTGGGAGGTCAATGGGATGTAAATGTGTTGCAGCCTCTGATAGAAAAGACCTTTTTCTACATTGTTTCTGCAGGAGATCAAAAAGCATCAAATGGAATGAGGGAAGTTGGCGATTTACTTACAGAGAATGGTGTAAATTATGGCTTTACTGAGTTTTCCGCGAAGCTTCCGCAGGTAACTCAATATAGTAATGTTGAAGATCTAATAGCAGAGGGAAACAGCATCAACTTCATTCACTTCACTCCAAATACAGTTACTCCTGAAAGTGTTTCAGGCAGTGGATCAGAACATATGTATTCGTTTGACTATGCCTATAAGCTTAAACCAGTGAGAGATTGGTTGTTCAGACAGCAAAAAGATTACTAACTCCTTGTAAATAACACCAAAAAACTATTATTATTGATGACTTAAAGCAATATTTACTGCACCATTACGTCATTATTAATGATTAATAATCACTTCAAATTAATATTTATATGATAAATACGAACAGATTGTTGCTGAGTGCTGCTAGGAGATTGCTTTCAATTATTTTTATTGCATCAGTATTGATTTCATGCGAATTTGAAAGTGATAAGGAGTTTTTTCGAGATATTGAAAAACCGAGTGAGATAATGGTGGGACTCGATCTCGCTGGCGTTAATCAAAATGAGCCTATCTACATTTATGATGATACCAAACTATATTATACTTTAAATAGTGCAGGAAAGAAACTTCTAGATCAAGAGATAATGATAAACAATGAAGTTTTACATTTGACCGGTGGCGACTATATCATGATTTTCAAAGATAATTTGATTAGAAATGGAACAAATACACTCAAGATTACTTTTCGGATAAAGACAGATTCAGATAGCCTTGCTGATATTATGAATGCGGAATATTATGAAGGAGATTTTATATTTCAGCTTGTTCCTGTGGATAATGATTTTGATTTAGGTATTAGAGAAGGTATAACTAGTGATGATTTTTTCATGCTTGAATGGGACAGACCATCTTTTGCACAGCTGGAAATTACGAGCTATGAGATTAAATTTAAAGATTTTAGAGGTGCGTATAAAACGGTTACTTTGGATGGCTCGGCAACTTCATTTGTAGATAAGGATTATGTTGGCGGATATAGGTCGTACAGCATAACCATGAAATTTAAAGGAGATAAAATAAAAGACAAAACTGTCTATTATAACATGAGTTATTCAGGGTTGATGAGTGATGATATTATTGTTGAATTCAAAGATCTTGTGTCCACTACAATTTCATGGAAGCAAAATAGATACAATTGTAAGTATTTTATTCTTCATAACAGAAACGATGAAGCTGTGGGATCTACATCTTATGGATCACCTGTAGTGACATTGGAGGCACCCTATTTCCCCGAAGAGAGTGGATATTATACAGTTATTGCTGCACCTTATGATTTGGCAGCTTCGGAGATTTCATATAAATCGGGTGGAGTAGAAAAGTTTTATGAGTATAAAGCACCACAAACAAAGCTAGATATGTCTGTTTATAGTTTTAGTGTTGAGGATATGTTAATCTATGGCCTTTCGGGCAATTCCATAAAAATTGGTGATGCTACTACTTTAAATACAATTAGTAGTTATAACTCTCAGTATTTTGAGAATATTTCATCTGTTTCTGTTTCGCCAAATAGCAGTAAACTCTTAGTGTTTATAGGTTATAATTGGGGTAACAGTATCGATAATAAAATTTATCTGTATGATAACAAAGAAAATTTAAGTGGCATACCCAAAGAGGTTGAGAGTCCTAAAGCTGAATCAAGATACCAAAGAGTGGATCTGATTGATGATGATCTTATTTTTATTGCAAACTCTCATCAAACTGACGGTGTACATTCATATTACAGCCTAATAAATGCAAATACAGGTGATATTATTGAGACCTTGGAAACGAATATATATAATAATATCGATTTGTCGTATGACAGGAAAAGGCTGGCAGTAACGGATAGAGCGAGAGCGCTAGTTAATATATATGATATTGGAGAATTGGGTTTTGAATTGTATAAGACAATATCTATCGAAAGATTTTATAATACTGACGATCTGCTATTTTGTGTTATTAATCCTTTAGATTCTGATCAGGTAATACTTTGGTCAACTACTGCCAAGGAAGTGCTGGTTTTAGATGTTTCTTCAGAGAGACATGATTTCATTAATGGTAGATATGAAGCGATAGATCCATTCACTGGCAGGTTGTATTGTTTTGATGCCGACTGGGATAATAATGGGCTTATGAATGTTTATAACAGTTCTAAAATAGCGATTCCTGCTTTTAGTTTTAGAGCATGGCCTTATGGATTGAGTGTTTATGAAGACTTCATTTTGACGTCTCAGAGGGGTTTTAACATATCAAACTATTTTGAATAATGAGAAAATTATTACTGATTAGCCTTTGCTGCATAAATCTGCTTAGTCTTAAAGCTCAATTGAAACTGGATTATCATGCTTCTTATGCTACTTATAGTATGAGTGATATGACAGATTTGCTGTATACTATTAAGATCAGTGATCCTTTCAATCAGTTGGGGATGAGGATTGTGGAAGATTTCCCCGCTTATATTGCTCATTCTGTAAATATTGGTTACAGGTTATTTAATCATGAGTTTGGTATCAAGAGTGGTTTTTATAGTACTGGGGGTAAGCTCTCTGTGGGAGACTATTCGGGGAAGATAAATACGACTTTAACAACAAACGGTTTTAGGGAAGGTGTTTATTATAGAAACTACTTTTATACTTTTGAGAAAGAGGATTCACGAGGCAATCAAAAAGATAGATTGTCTATATGGGGAGAGATGTCGCCTGCAGTTATAATATCTACTTTAAAAATAAGAACTGTGGTTTCTAATGTTGAGTTGCAAGAGACTCTAAAAGAGTATAATGAAAACGTCTATTCGCTGCTCTTTCAATTGGGTAGCAGTTATTACGTAAATAGGAAAATAAGTTTGGACCTTTCAGTTGGCTATGACCTTTCGTTTGGTGGTGAGTTTGGTGAGTTAAGAGGCTCGCCAAGAGCTGATTGGAGTGGGTTGAGGCTAAGTTGTGGTTTGGGGTTAACCTTATAATATTATAGATGCGATTTATATGACTTGATAAAAATCTATTAAAAACATGTTGTACAACATGTTTTTTGTTGTATCTTTGTATTGATTTTAATGGCAAGCGTGTTGTTTAGAGTCATCATTAGGTTATTAACTACATATTGAGTGCTTCTTAAATAGACGGTTGCCGATTATCACAATTTAAAAAAATTATAACAATGAAAATCAGAAACCAATCAAGAGAAGAGATTTTGGATCAGATAAAATATCTGGAACAAAACATTTCAAATGGAGCTGTTTCATGTCGTACAAACAGGTTAAACAGACTTCGCACATTGAAAGCTAGTTTGCGCATGGCAAGCTGATAAACTTTCACAATATCCCACAAAGTGCAGAAAGCAGGAAATGCCTGCAAGTATGCTGATGTAAGAGGATATTTAATTATAAAACTTTTTAATATTATATATTGTTGAGGCTGCCCAAAAGGCGGCTTTTTCTATTTGTAGCCATTTCGCTATTTTTTATGACTATTTTTTACTAAACAATATTTGTTTTTGTTATTTTTATCTATCTTTGTGCAAAATATAAATCAAAATAACAAATTATGGATTTATTGTCTGCCCGATTATTAGCTTTATCGCCTTCTGAAACATTTGCGATGGCTCAAAAAAGTAATGAATTGAAAGCTCAGGGAGTTGATGTAATAAATATGAGTGTGGGTGAGCCCGACTTTTTTACCCCTGACCATATAAAACAGGCTGCCATACAGGCAATAGATGATAATTATTCATTCTATTCGCCCGTTGCAGGTTTTCCTGATTTGAAAAAGGCTATCTGCGAGAAACTTAAAAATGAGAATGATTTGGAATATTCACCTGCACAGATAGTTGTTTCGGGTGGAGCAAAGCAGTCCATCTGTAATGTGATTCTCTCAATTATTGATGAGGGTGATGAGGTGATTATACCGGCACCTTACTGGGTTAGCTATCCTGAAATGGTGAAGCTTGCGAATGGTAAACCGGTATTTGTTTATGCAGGCATTGATAAAGATTTTAAAATAACAGCGCAGCAGTTAGAAGAGACTATCACACCTAAGACAAAGGCTTTGGTTTTGTGCTCACCATCAAACCCTACAGGTAGTGTATATACTGCAGAAGAACTGGAAGCTTTGGCGGAAGTGCTTGAGAGACATCCTAATATTTATGTTATTTCTGATGAGATTTATGAACCTATAAATTATATAGGTAAGCATGAGTCGATTGCTCAGTTTTCCAAAATACGTGATCGCGTTGTAGTGATAAATGGAGTGTCGAAAGGATATGCTATGACAGGCTGGCGTATAGGTTGGGCTGCTGCTCCACAGTGGATTGCATCAGCTTGCAGCATGTTGCAGGGACAGTATACTTCAGGACCTTCATCAATTTCGCAGAAGGCAGCATTAGCAGCATATACAGGTGATCAGACTTGCGTAGAAGAGATGAGAGTTGCTTTCAAGAGACGCAAAAATCTGATTGTAGAGCTTCTCAATGAGATACCGGGATTGAATGTGAATAACCCTATGGGAGCTTTTTATATTTTCCCTGAATGCAAGAGTTATATAGGCAAGTCATTTAACGGCAAGACTATGAACAGTGCAACTGACATTGCTATGTTTTTGCTGGAGGAGGCACATGTAGCTTGTGTTGGAGGTGATGCATTTGGTGCTCCGGGATGTATACGTATCTCATATGCCACATCTGATGATAACATTACAGAAGCTATCTCAAGAATAAAAGTTGGTTTAGCTAAATTGTCCTGATAAGAAATTTTAAACTCAAAATACAACCCGACTCAATCAATGAGCCGGGTTTTATATTTTTTATTATTACCTTTGCACATTAATTTTTCAGGGTATAATTTATTGATGATGAGCAAAAAGTTTCCGGAACATAGCCACTTAGATCTTTCAAAAATAAATAGAGAGATGTTAAAAGAGTGGGATGATAAAGATGTATTCCAAAGGAGTTTAGATATTCGTGAGGGGCAGCCCGATTTTGTGTTTTATGAAGGTCCGCCATCTGCAAATGGTATGCCTGGCATTCACCATGTTATCGCACGTTCAATTAAAGATATATTTTGTAGATATAAGACAATGAAGGGCTTCCTGGTAAACAGGAAAGCGGGGTGGGATACTCATGGACTGCCTGTTGAGCTGGGTGTTGAAAAATCATTGGGTATAACAAAGGAGGATATAGGAAAAAAAATATCCGTAGAAGAATATAATGCTGCTTGTCGCACTGAGGTGATGAAATACACTAAAGAGTGGGAAGACCTGACACGTCAGATGGGCTACTGGGTGAATATGAACGATCCGTATATCACTTATGACAACCGTTATATAGAAACTCTTTGGTATCTGCTTAAAGAATTATATAAAAAAGATTATCTCTATAAAGGTTATTCTATACAACCATATTCTCCCGCTGCAGGAACAGGATTGAGTACGCATGAACTTAATCAGCCGGGTTGTTACCGTGATGTGACAGATACAACCTGTACTGCTCAGTTTAAGATTGTCAATCCACTTGCTGAATGGCAAGAGTTTGGTGAAGCATTTTTACTTGCATGGACAACCACACCATGGACGTTGCCTTCAAATGTTTTGCTTGCGGTAGGCAAAAATATTGAGTATGCTGCTGTGCAGACATTCAACCAGTACACTGGAAAACCAATTACTGTGGTGCTGGCTAAAAATCTTCTGAATGTATATTTCCCTGAAAAGAATAGCGAGTTGTCGCTACAGGACTATAAACAGGGTGATAAAGAGGTACCTTACAGAGTGCTGGATAAAATATGGAAGGGTTCTGATTTAGCAGGTGTTAGATATGAACAACTTATACCATGGGTTAGGGCCTCTGAGAATGCTTTTAAAGTGGTAACAGGTGATTTTGTGACTACTGAAGATGGTACTGGAATTGTGCATATAGCTCCCACTTTTGGTGCTGATGACATGAAGCTTGGGAAGGAAAACGACGTGGAAGGACTAATGCTTAAGGACAAGGATGGTCATCTTCGTCCGATGGTTGATTTGACAGGAAGATACTTCCGACTAGAAGAGCTTGATTCTTATTTCGTGCAAAACAATATGAATGCGGAACTGTATAGTGAATTTGCCGGCAGATATGTGAAAAACGAATATGATGATTCTCTCACAGAGAAAGACGTCACTCTGGATGTGGATTTATCGGTGATGCTGAAGTTACAAAACCGCGCTTTCCGTATAGAGAGACAGATGCATAATTATCCGCACTGCTGGAGAACAGACAAGCCGGTGCTTTATTATCCGTTGGACAGTTGGTTTATACGTACAACTGCTTGTAGGGAGGAAATGATCAATCTCAATAATACTATAAATTGGAAACCACAGTCAACTGGTACCGGTCGCTTTGGAAAGTGGCTCGAAAACCTGCAGGACTGGAACCTCAGTAGAAGTCGTTATTGGGGAACTCCTCTACCTATTTGGCGTACAGAGGATGGTAAAGAAGAGAAATGCATAGGCTCTGTGAAAGAGTTGTATGTAGAGATGCAGAAGGCTTTAGATGCAGGTGTTATGAAAGAGCTGCCCTGGGAAAACCTCGACCTCAATGATTATAAAGATTTAAATTATGACATGATAGATTTGCATCGTCCTTATGTAGATAATATTGTTCTTCTCTCTGAAAATGGTAAACCGATGTATCGCGAAACCGATTTAATAGATGTTTGGTTTGATAGTGGTGCAATGCCATTTGCACAGTTCTTTTATCCTCATATCCAAGAAGAGGATTTTCAAAAGGTGTTTCCTGCTGATTTTATAGCAGAGGGTGTAGATCAAACACGTGGTTGGTTTTATACTCTGCACGCTATAGCATCAATGGTAAAGGGTAGTGTGGCATTTAAGAACGTTGTTTCTAACGGGCTCGTACTGGATAAAAATGGGAATAAGATGTCTAAAAGGCTTGGCAATGCCGTAGATCCTTTTGATACAATTGAAAAGTATGGCTCTGATCCGCTTCGCTGGTATATGATTACTAATGCTGCACCTTGGGAAAATCTAAGGTTTGATGTTGAAGGTGTAGAAGAGGCACGCAGAAAGTTTTTTGGTACTCTCTACAACACATATTCATTCTTTGTGTTATATGCCAATGTTGACGATTTTAGGAATCAATATACACAGATACCTATTGAAGAACGTCCTGAAATAGACCGATGGATAATTTCTCTTCTTAATACATTGGTGAAAGAGGTTGATCAAGGTTATGAGAGCTATGAACCAACTAAAGCCGGGCGAGCTATTAATGACTTTGTAAATGATAATCTTAGCAACTGGTATGTGCGTCTCAACCGTAAACGTTTTTGGGGTGGTGAAATGACTGATGACAAGCTATCGGCTTATCAAACTTTGTATGAGTGTCTAGAGACAGTATCTAAGTTGATGGCACCTATAGCACCTTTTTACGCCGATAGGTTATATCTAGATTTAGTGTCAGTGGTTGGTGGTAGAGATTCGGTTCATTTGACAGATTTTCCGATTGTTGATGATAGCTTGATTGATAAACAGCTTGAAGATCAGATGTATCTTGCACAAACAGTTTCGTCTATAGTGCTTGCCTTGCGTCGTAAAGTAAATATTAAAGTTCGCCAGCCTCTTTCAAAAATAATGATACCCGTTGCGGATGACAATCAGAAAAGAAATTTGCAGTCGGTAGAGCAGCTGATATTAAATGAGGTAAATGTTAAAGAACTTGCTTATGTAGACTCTACAAGTGAGATACTCATTAAACGAGCAAAGCCAGACTTTAAGAAACTAGGTCCCCGATATGGGAAAATAATGAAGCAGTTGGCTGTAGAGATACAGAAGTTTAACAATAATGACATTAATAAACTAGAAAATAACGGCTCATATACATTACAAATAGAAAATCAGGAGGTTGTGATTGCTCTTGAAGATGTAGAAATTATCTCAGAAGATATTCCCGGATGGCTTGTTGGTAATGAGGGACGGCTTACTGTTGCTCTTGATATAACAATAACCGATAAACTTAGGAAAGAGGGAGTTGCCCGTGAATTGGTAAATAGGATTCAGAATTTAAGGAAAGGTAAAGATTTTGAGATTACTGACAGAATAATAGTAAGTATTATGTCGAACTCTATTATAGATGAAGCAATAAACGACAATTCTGAGTATATCAGAAATCAAGTGCTTGCTGATGAGATATTAATTGTTAATGAACAACTTGAAGACAAAATAGAAATAGATGATATTTCTCTATCGATCAGTATTCGAAAAAAACAGTTGAGTAATAATTGATTTATATGTATATTTGCGTAGGTATATGCAAGTGAACAATTAAAAATTGTCAGTTATTGTAATCGGTTGTTGTAAATAAGACTCTGATTCCAGAAGACACAGTTAAAAACAATTTATTATGAACAAAAAAACAAAATATTCAGCCGAGGAATTGGAAGAGTTCAGGGCTATAATTAATGAAAAACTGGAGATAGCAAAACAAGAGTACGAAAACTATAGGGCAGCTGTAACTAATGCTGACGGTAATGATACAATTGATACATCTCCAACTTACAAAGTTCTTGAAGAAGGTGCTTCCACACTTTCTAAAGAAGAGGCAGGTAGATTAGCTCAACGCCAGATGAAATTTATTCAGAATCTGCAGGCTGCTATTGTGCGTATAGAAAATGGGACATATGGAGTTTGTCGTGAGACAGGAAATCTTATCCCTAAGGAACGTCTTCGCGCTGTTCCACATGCCACTCTAAGCATCGAAGCAAAATCAAAAAAAAGGAAATAACCATTTTTATGAGTAGTCCTGCATTTTTATCTGAAAGTGAAAAATGAAAAGTCGTAGAGATAAGACATTCGTCGCTATCTTAGTAGTTGTATTGGTTATATTTGCCGACCAGCTATCAAAGATATGGGTAAAGACGCATATGGAACTATACGACTCCATTGATATTACCAATTGGTTCAAGATATATTTTGTTGAAAACAATGGAATGGCTTTTGGTATAGAAGCAGGTGGTAAACTCTTCCTTTCACTTTTTAGAATAATAGCTGTAACTTTCATTGTAATTTACCTCAACAGATTAATAAAACAGAGATTTAAAAAAGGTTTCATAGTCTGCATATCATTAATACTTGCCGGTGCTTCAAGTAATATTATTGACAGTGTTTTCTATGGAGCTATATTCGAAGCTAGCTACCCCGGCCATATTGCATCATTTACCCCATGGGGAGAAGGTTATTCAACACTTCTTCATGGAAAAGTTGTGGACATGCTTTATTTCCCTATTTTTAACACTACTTTACCTAATTGGATACCGTTTATCGGCGGAGAAGATTTCCTTTTCTTTAGATTTATCTTTAATTTTGCAGATTCAGCAATAACGATTGGTGTGATTTTGTTGTTATTGTTTTATAGAAAGACTTTGTCATACTCATTAATGTCTAAACAGGAACGCGAAAAATTTGATAAAGCTAATCAAGAAAAAACAATTCAAAGTGAAACCTAAAACTGTATTGAATCTTTTACTATTAATGATAGTGGGTATACAGATATCTTCTTGTCAGAACAGACCTAAGGTTGTACTGAACAGAAATAAAATGGAACAATTGATGTATGATATCTATATAGCCGAGGCTACCATTGAAAATGATATGCAGTATTTTGGTTCACCGGAAGAAAAAGAAGCCTATATAAACAAAGTGTTTGCGGCTCACAATGTTACACAGTCTCAATGGGACACTTCCCTGTCATGGTATTCTGATAGAATAGATCTATACCTAAGGATGAATGATTCTATAGAAGCCAGACTTCAACGCACTAAAGCAGATGTTGATTTTAAATTACTACAACTTCAAACTCAAACCATTGATCAAGAGCCTGAAATATACTCAGGTTCATATATTCCCAGGATATATTCATTTAATATGCCTGGGACTATAACAAATGGATTTCGTTTTCAGCTTGACTCCACAGAAATATCAAGTGATATTAAAAACGATTTATTTTCATTTAATTTAAATGTTATCGGAATATCACCATCTGCCAATAGTAATCTGACATCAACTTTGATTTTGGTGTATAATGATACCACTATTTATAGGGTTGAAAAGATTGATGAAAACAGGAACTATGGTACACCTATTTCAAAATATGTTAATAATGACTCTCTTAGACAAATATTCGGATTTGTACATTTGAAAGATCCATTTATTAATATTCCAAACATTCAGCTGTATGATATGTATTTGGGTAGTCAATAACTATTTGATATATTTTAAAAGATAATAATCATAATAAAAACACCACACCACATGAAAAAGAAAAGAGTTTACACCTTTGGAGACGGCACAGCCGAAGGTCGTGCAGATATGAAAAATCTGCTCGGAGGTAAAGGGGCAAATCTTGCCGAGATGAATCTAATAGGAGTGCCGGTGCCTCCAGGCTTTACTATAACCACAGAGGCTTGTACAGAGTACAACAAACTGGGTAAAGACTGTGTTGTTAGATTTTTAAAGAGCGAAGTAGAAGATGCAATAACGCAGATTGAAAATCTTACAGGAACAAAGTTTGGAGATGAAAATAATCCATTGCTTGTTTCAGTACGTTCGGGTGCGCGAGTTTCAATGCCTGGTATGATGGATACTGTATTGAATCTTGGTCTTAATGATGAGGCAGTTGAAGGTATTGCAAAACAGTCTGGTAATGAGCGATTTGCGTGGGACTCTTATCGTCGTTTTGTGCAGATGTATGGGGATGTGGTATTAGGAATGAAGCCTGAAAGTAAGCATGATATTGATCCATTTGAAGAGATAATGGAAGATATGAAGGCTGCAAAAAGCATTGAGCTGGATACTGAATTTACTACTGACGATCTTAAACAACTGGTAGTATTATTTAAGGCTGCCGTTAAAAAAAGCACAGGTAAAGAGTTTCCGATAAACCCTTGGGATCAGCTTTGGGGTGCTGTTTGTGCAGTTTTTGATAGCTGGATGAATGATAGGGCAATTCTTTATCGTAAAATGAATAATTTTCCTGAAGAGTGGGGTACAGCTGTAAATATTCAGGCTATGGTTTACGGCAACATGGGTAAAACATCTGGTACGGGTGTTGCCTTTACACGTGATGCTGCTACAGGTGAAGATATATTTAATGGTGAATATCTTATTGATGCACAGGGTGAAGATGTAGTTTCAGGAGTACGCACTCCACAGCAGATAACTACCGAAATATCTCGTCGATGGGCAAAAATGCAAGGCGTACCCGAGGAGGAGCGTTTAGCAAAATACCCTTCACTGGAGGAGGTGATGCCAGAATGTGCTGCTGAACTGATAGAGGTGCAACAGAAGCTTGAAGACTATTTTAAAGATATGCAAGACCTTGAGTTTACAATTCAGAATGGTAAATTATGGATTTTACAAACAAGAAGTGGAAAACGTACAGGTGCAGCAATGGTTAAAATAGCCATAGATATGTTTAAAGAAGGAAGTATAGATGAAAAAACTGTACTGAAACGTTGCGATCCTGAAAAACTCGACGAACTTCTACATCCTGTTTTTGATAAAAAAGCATTATCAAGTGTTAAACCTTTAACCCATGGGCTTCCAGCATCTCCCGGCGCTGCTGCAGGCCAAGTGGTATTTCATGCCGATGAAGCTGAGCAATGGAGTAAAGAGGGAAAAAAGGTTATACTTTGTCGTATAGAGACCTCACCTGAAGATCTAAGAGGAATGTCGTCCGCACAAGGAATTCTGACTTCACGAGGCGGTATGACTTCGCATGCTGCAGTTGTTGCACGCGGTATGGGTAAATGTTGTGTTTCAGCTGCTAATAACCTAGTGATAGATTATAAGTTACGTAGACTATCTATTAACGGACAGGTGTTGAATGAAGGTGATTGGCTTTCTCTTGATGGATCTACAGGATATGTTTATCAGGGAAAAATTTCTACTCAGGACGCTGAGCTGGATAAAAATTTCGATGAGTTGATGGAGATCGCAGAGAAGTATGCTCGTATGAGCGTAAGAACTAACGCCGATACGCCTAAAGATGCCGTGATTGCTCGCAGTTTTGGTGCAAAGGGTATAGGACTTTGTCGCACAGAACATATGTTTTTTGAAGAAAACAAAATCGTTCCTATGCGTGAGATGATTCTTTCAAAAGACGAAGAGGGACGTCGTAAAGCTCTGGATAAATTGTTGCCTCTACAAAAAATAGATTTTATTGGTATTTTCAAAGCAATGGATGGGCTGCCCGTAACCGTACGACTTCTAGATCCGCCACTGCATGAGTTTGTACCACATGATGAAAAAGGGCAGATGGAGATGGCTAAAGTGATGGGAATTTCATATGAAGATATTCACGAGCGAGTTGAAGAACTTTTAGAATCTAATCCTATGCTTGGCTTGCGTGGTTGTAGATTGGGTAATCTATATCCTGAAATTACAGAAATGCAAACCCGTGCCATTATTGAAGCAGCTCTTGAATTGAAAAAAGAGGGTATCGTGGCAATACCGGAAATAATGGTACCCCTACCAGGCATAGTTCATGAGTTTAAAGCTCAGAAAGATGTAATAGAAGAAACCATACAGAAGGTGTTTGCTGAGAATAATGACTCCGTTGAATATAAGATAGGAACAATGATTGAGATTCCACGAGCAGCACTGACAGCACATAAAATTGCAAAAGAAGCAGATTTCTTCTCATTTGGCACTAACGATTTAACTCAAATGACTTTTGGCTACAGTAGAGATGATATAGCAAAGTTCCTTCCTATGTATTTAGATAAAGGAATTCTTAAACAAGATCCGTTTGCTGTGATAGACCAAAATGGAGTAGGTCAACTGGTAAGTATGGCAGTACAGAAAGGACGTGAGGTTAAATCTGCACTTAAATGCGGCATATGTGGTGAGCATGGAGGTGAACCAACTTCAGTGAAATTCTGTCATGTTGTTGGACTTAACTATGTTTCTTGTTCTCCTTTCCGAGTGCCAATTGCACGATTAGCAGCCGCACAGGCAGCAATAGGGGTATAACAAAAAACTACTGTTTTTTTGATATTGCAGAGGCACCAACATTGGTGTCTCTGCGTGCTTATAACTACTTTTAACCATAGAGTTGTTTGGCTGTTATGGGTATTATTCATACTTTTACATCAATAATTCTTAAGCTGGTTTATGAAGCATATAATCAATTTAGTGTTTTTTCTAGGTGTTTTAATGATACCTCAGTTTGTTATGTCACAAAACAACGTGATAGACGAAATTGTATGGGTTGTAGGCGATGAAGCAATCCTTAAATCTGAAGTTGAAGAATATCGCAAAGAATTGTTGATGCAAAATCAACGTATCGATGGAGACCCTTACTGTTTTATACCTGAGCAATTAGCTATACAAAAACTCTTTTTGGATCAAGCAATACTTGATAGTATAGTAGTGTCTGAATCTAGTGTCTCTCAGGAACTTGAATATTATATGAATAATTATATCTCTTCAATAGGATCTGTCGAAAGACTTGAAGAGTATTTTGGTAAAAGTCTCTCTTCAATCCGCGAAGGTTTACGCGATCAGATTCGCGAACAGCAGATAATTCAGGGAGTACAACAAAAGCATTTTGGTAATATTTTACTCACACCTTCAGAAATACGCCAATATTATAACAGTTTATCTCAAGATAGTCTCCCTTTCATACCAACAACACTTGAGGTTCAGATAATTACTGTTGAGCCTGATATACCTATTATAGAAATTGATAATGTGAAGGCTAGGCTTAGAGAGTATACAGAACAGGTTAACAGCGGCGAAAGGGAATTTTCAACACTTGCATTACTCCACTCGGACGACCCATCGGCTATTCAAGGAGGTGAACTTGGCTTTATGTCGAGGTCGGGGCTTGTACCTGAATTTGCAAATGTAGCTTTTGCTCTCAATGAACCGGGTAGAGTATCGAATATTGTTGAAACAGAATATGGATTTCATATTATTCAATTGATTGAACGAAGAGGTGAAATGGCAAATTTCCGACATATATTACTTAAGCCAAGGGTGCCAAGTGAGTCACTTGATACAGCAATTGTCAAACTCGATTCAATAAGAAAAGCCATAATGGATGAAGTTATAACATTTGACGATGCAGCAACCTACTTGTCGGCAGATATAGATACACGCAACAATAAAGGTATCATGGTAAATAACCTTCAATCGAGCTCAAATTCCGGCACACCCCGTTTTGCACTTGACGAATTGAATCAGGATATTGCCACTATTATTGGAGAAATGAGAACAGGTGAAGTTTCACAGCCATTTCTTATGCTTAATGATAAAGGCCGTCAGGTTGCAGCAATGGTTAAGATTACAAATCGAAATGAAGGTCATCGTGCTAATATCAATAATGACTATCAGGTAATAAGACAATTGGCAGAAGATAACCGAAGGCAAAGCTTGGTTGACAATTGGCTTAGAGAAAAGATTAAAAACACATATGTACGTATTGACCCTGCTTGGCAAAATTGTGAATTTCGATATACAGGTTGGTTAAGGTAAAAGTTTTTTTCAGAATAGATGAAAAAACAACTCTCTAAATACTTTAAGAAAAGCACACTTATTTTTAGTGTGCTATTTACTTTAATAATATCAGCTAATGCACAGCAAACACAACCTACAGTAGTTGTTGAAGACGATTCGATAACATATGGTGAGGATAATGAAGTTGTTCGTATAATTGAGTTGAGACAGGCAGATCTTTGGAGTAAAAGAGAAGGATTTGATGCCGAAATTCTTACCGGAAATGTAATCTTTTTTCACGAAGGAGCTTTGATGTACTGTGATAGTGCCTACCTTTATCAAGAGACAAATTCATTTGATGCTTTCAGCAATGTGAGCATGGAGCAAGGTGACACTATTTTTGTATATGGCGACTACCTTTATTATGATGGAAATACCAGATTGGCACGTCTTCGTGATAATATAAGAATGGAAGATCAAACCGCAACACTTTTCACAGATAGTTTAAACTACGATCGTATAGCAAATCTGGGATACTATTTCGAGGGTGGAATGCTAGTAGATGAGGAGAATGAGCTAACCTCATTTTGGGGACAGTATGCGCCCGACACTAAAGATGCTCTATTTAGTAATAGTGTAAAGCTTGTAAATGAGAATTATACTATCTATTCAGACACACTAAAATATAATACAGAAACAAAGATAGCAGACATACTAGGTCCATCAAGAATTGTTTCAGATAGTGGTTACATCCACACAGACCGTGGCTGGTATAATACTGTTACAGAGGACTCCAGACTCTTAGATCGCTCGGAGATTTATAGTAACGATGGCACTAAAATATTGATTGGTGACACTATCTATTATAACAGAATAAGTGGTGATGGTGAAGTCTTTGGCGATATGTACCTTGAAGATAATGAAAGAAAAGCTATTATTAGAGGGAATTATGGTTTCTATAATGAGAAAACTGAATATGGCCTTGCCACTGACAATGCTTATGCAATCGAGTATTCAGGTCAGGATAGTCTTTTCCTACATGGTGATACGCTGATTATGAGTACAGATTCAATATATCGCGATATCAAAGCCTTTTACGACGTAAGGTTCTACCGAGAAGATATTCAAGGAGTTAGTGATTCAATACACTACTCTTCACGCGACTCAATGATTTATATGTTTGGATCGCCTGTTCTGTGGAACGAAAATAATCAGATATCAGGATATCAGATTGATGTTCATATGAACGACTCTACAGTAGAAAAAGCTATCGTAAGAGATTATGCAATAGCTATTCAAGACAGAGGGGAAGACGACCAGTATAACCAGCTGAGTGGGAGAGATATGACTGCATTTTTCAGAGATGGAGAAATATATAACGTACTGGTTGAAGGAGATGCCGAGTCACTATATTATCTTATTCAAGAAGATAGCACAATTATTGGTCTCAATAAAACAGAAAGCCCTTACCTCTCCATGGATATTGAAGGTAATACTATTAAAAAGCTAAAACTTTGGCCAACAACAACGGCAGTAACAACTCCACTTCCACAATTACTGCCTGGGCAAACTCGTTTAGAAAGGTTTGTTTGGCTTGATTATTTACGCCCAATTAGTGCGGTAGATATTTTTCGTAGAAATGTCATTAGAAGTGAAGATGCTGAAGAACAGCCCCAAAGGCGTTTTGAAAGAGAAGATATAACCTTGTGATTTTACAAAACATCTAAATAGTATATTGTTTTGTCTTTATTATAATGATTATCTATATTTGTAATTCACAAACATCTATTTAATATGGGTATATTTTTTTTCTATAATAATAATCGGAAACCTCCTAGATTTAATTATAAACCAATTCTTTACAATCCAGAAGAAGAAGAACGTAAAGAGAGGTTACAAAAACGAATTGAGTCTGTAAAGAGAGAGATGGGTGTTTTACCGGAAAAGACCAAAATTGATAAGAAAGATTTTAAATCAGAGTTCATTTCACAAACTCGTCATTTGAAGAAGCGACAAGACCGTATCGAAACGGGAAAGAGTTCAATTATAACTAACAATTGGTTACTTGTAGTTATAGGGGCAATACTTTTGCTTTTATTCTTTCTTTGGATATTGCGGTAAAAAAGGATTTACTCAACTATGACTGACATCATTCATCTATTGCCTGATTCCATTGCTAATCAAATTGCTGCTGGAGAAGTGATTCAACGACCGGCTTCTGTGGTGAAAGAATTGGTTGAGAACTCAATTGATGCAGGTGCAACAGAGATACAAATCTCAATAAAAGGAGCAGGCAGAACTCTTATCAGTGTTATAGATAACGGCAAAGGGATGTCGGCCACTGATATTAGGATGGCTTTTGAGCGACACGCTACCTCAAAAATTAAAAGTGCAGACGATCTTTTTGCACTTACAACAATGGGCTTTCGTGGAGAAGCCCTCCCTTCTATAGCGGCAATATCAAAAATAGAGATTAAGAGTCGTAGAGAGAAAGATGAGTTAGGCTCATTTTTGGTTATCTCAGGTTCTCGAATAGAAAAACAGGAGGTTACTACCTGTGGCATAGGCACTTCTATTACTGTAAAAAATATATTCTATAATGTCCCTGCACGAAGAAAATTCTTGAAGTCAAATGAGACTGAGAGACGTAATATTTTTAATGAGATTGAGCGTATCGCTTTAGTGCATCCCGATATAGAGTTCTCTCTTATCGAAAATGATATAGAAACACTTCGTCTCACCAAAACAGGTCTGAAGCAGCGGATAGCACAGCTAGAAGGAAAAAATGTTTTACAACAACTAATTGAAATTGACGAAGATACAACGCTTGGTAAAATATATGGTTATGTTGCAAGACCTGAGTTTGCAAAGAAGCGTAATTCAAGTCAATATTTTTTTGTAAACAACAGATATATTCGTCATCCCTACTTCCATAAAGCAGTAACAACCGCCTTCGATCAGCTTATCTCTCCAAATGAAAAACCAGGCTACTATATCTATTTTCAAGTAGACCCTGAATCTCTCGATGTAAATATTCATCCCACAAAGACCGAAGTAAAGTTTGAAAATGAACAGATACTATGGCAAATATTGATGGTTACAGTAAAAGAGTCGTTAGGCAAGTTTAATGCAGTTCCCAGTATCGACTTCGATAGAAAAGATGCTCCTGAGATACCTGTTTTCGACCCTTCCGCTAATACTCCAATGCCTAAATTAAATATTGATTCTTCTTACAACCCTTTTCATAGTTCTCATGTCGAGTACGACAGATTATCAGCTCCCTCTTTTGGTTGGGAAAAACTTTATAAAGGGTTCGAGAAAGAAAAACTGTCTGAAGAAAGCAGCCAAATAAACACTCTTCAAAATTTCTCGGAAACAGATATCTATCCCGAACATTACCAGTATAAACAAAAATATATACTAACTTCAGTAAAATCAGGTCTGATGCTTATAGATCAGAATAAAGCTCATATACGTATATTGTTTGAAAAGTATCTTGTTCAGATTAGAAACAGAAAAGGAGTGTCCCAGCGTGTTCTGTTTCCTGAAGTACTAGAACTCACAGCTTCTGAGGCTGCAGCCCTACCTTCAATTTTAGATGACATAGAAGCTCTTGGCTTTGAGTTGAGCAGCATGGGTAAAAATTCTTTTGCTGTTCAAGGTATTCCCTCTGAGCTTGAAAACACAGACTCGGGACAAATAATCAGATCTATGATAAATAATAGCTTGGAAACAGGCAATGATGTAAAATCAGAAATACAAGAGATGATTGCTCTATCACTTGCTAAGTTAACTGCAATACCTTACGGCAGAATACTTACCGCCGAAGAGATGCTTCTTATTGTAAGTCAGCTTTTTGCAACACCTTCACCATCATACACACCTGATGGACAGAAAATAATAAGTCTGTTTTCTGATGCAGAGATTGAAAAGAGAATAAGTTAATTTTATTCACCATATAAAACAGAAATTATGAACTACTCTTATTGTGGAACAAGTGGAATACAGCTACCCAAAATTTCATTGGGTCTATGGCATAACTTTGGATTTGTTGATAATTATGATGTAGCACGCGAAATGATTCTATATTCTTTCGATCAGGGCATCACGCATTTCGACCTAGCTAACAATTATGGCCCCCCTCCCGGATCTGCAGAAACCAACTTTGGGAAAATCTTAAAAGAAGATCTTTCCTCACATCGCGACCAAATGATAATTTCCTCAAAAGCGGGATATTTAATGTGGGAAGGACCTTATGGCGACGGTGGCTCAAGAAAATATCTGATGGCAAGCATAGATCAGAGCCTCAAACGAACAGGGTTAGACTATTTTGATATTTTTTATACACACAGATACGACCCCAACACACCGCTCGAAGAAACAATGCAGGCATTGGTTGATATAGTGCGTCAAGGGAAAGCATTGTATATAGGGTTTTCAAATTATCCTCCTACACAAGCGAGAGCAGGATTGAACTACTTGAGAGAGAGAGATGTGCCCTGTCTGATTTTTCAAGACAAGTATAGTATGTTCAACCGATTACCTGAAGAAGAGATTTTAGGTATCACCAAAGAGCATGGAGCAGGTTTCATTGCATTTTCCCCTTTAGCACAAGGGTTGCTGACTGATAAGTATCTGCATGGCATTCCAGAG
This sequence comes from uncultured Proteiniphilum sp., assembly GCA_964622945.1. Taxonomy (GTDB): domain Bacteria; phylum Bacteroidota; class Bacteroidia; order Bacteroidales; family Dysgonomonadaceae; genus Proteiniphilum. The sequence continues at coordinate 2,321 of CAZURM010000002.1, read as the reverse complement.
GATTCACGTGCTGCTAATCCTGATGGATTCCTACAAAGAGAACAGGTTTCCCCTCTATTGGTTGAAAAGGTTAAGCAGCTGAATAAAATTGCAGGCGACCGCGGACAAACTATGGCAGAGATGGCTCTTGCTTGGGTATTAAGAGACCCAAGAGTTACATCGCTTATAGTGGGATCAAGAAACATGACTCAATTGAAGAGCAATTTAAACTCATTGCAAAACCTAAACTTTTCAAAAGAGGAATTAATCAAAATTGATACAATACTCGATGGTGCAGTATTATAATTAGAAATGAAAAGATTTCTTTTAATAATAACTCTTTTTATTTTTATAGTAACCTGTGAAGATGATTCACCACGGATGACTATACCCTATGCCCCTGTAAATTTTACGGTAGACCTTAATGGTTATGACTATACATTAAAAGAGGCGATGTCGTATAAGATATTTACTGAACCTCGGCTTGGCACCGACAGGCTGGGGTATGCAGGACTCTTAGTGGTTGGCGATGCAACGGGCAGCACAATTTATGCTTACGATCTGTGTTGTCCTTATGAAGATGATAAAAATATAAGAGTTACACCAAGGCTAGATGGAAAGGCACAATGTCCAGAGTGTAACTCTTTGTTTATAACCATGTTTGGCTATTCAGGATTTGGTTTGGGAACATCAGAGGAAGGTCCTTCAACAGAGCCTTTACAAAGTTATCGCGTTATTTCTTTACAACCAGATGTTTACCGGATAACTAATTAATTTGTACAAAAACATATGAACAAAAAGGTCCTTTTCTTGTTATTTCAGGGTTAGAATTTTTAATTTGCAATGGTATTCTCTTTAAGATTTTCTTACATACCATTTATTTAATTTTTTTTTGATGAAAAAAGTCTATACGTTTTCTGTTTTACTGGTTATCGGTCTTATATTATCACAAATTCTGCCGCCTTTTTTAGGAGCAGGATTCCCCGCATTCAAATTAATTTCAAGCTCTTTACTCTACATTTCGCTTGCTTTCATTATGATAAATGTAGGTAGAGAGTTCGAGTTAAACAAAAAGCACTGGCGCAGCTATACACTTGATTATGGTGTTGCAATGGGAGCTGCAGCTTTCCCCTGGATCCTTGTAGGATTATATTATCTCTTTGCTGTTGCACCCCCAGAGATGAGGGTATGGCAAAATGGTGATGCATGGAAGGAAACTTTCATGCTAAGTCGTTATGCTGCTCCCACTTCTGCAGGAATACTATTTACTATGCTTGCAGCTGCGGGGTTAAGACATACCTGGGTGTATAAGAAAGTACAAGTGCTTGCTATTTTCGACGACCTGGATACAATACTGCTGATGATACCCCTGCAAATTCTTATGATAGGGATGCGCTGGCAGATGTTTGTAATATTGATAGTTGCAGTGCTTCTTATTTGGCTGGGATGGAAGAAAATGAATGCCTTTCCAATTAAGCATGACTGGAAGTATATATTGTTTTACTCATTTATACTTTTTGTTATTATAGAAGGATTGTATAGAATTACAACTCATTTTTACGGTCATGATGGTGGAATTCATATAGAAATTTTGCTCCCTGCATTTATCCTGGGTATGATCATGAAAGGAGAACACCCACCTGCTCCTAATGTAAAAGAGGAGAGAGTTTCAGATTCAATATCATATGTTTTTATGTTGTTGGTAGGAATCAGCATGCCTCTGTTTGTTGGAGTAGACTTCAATTCAGATGCAGCATCTTCCGCATCTATTATTTCACAGATACCAATGCCACACTGGAGTATAATAGCAATGCATGTCTTTATAGTTACAATTATATCAAATGTAGGAAAATTATTTCCCCTGTTTTTTTACAGGGATCGTAAGGTTGCCGAACGACTTGCAGTTTCTATAGGAATGTTCACAAGAGGAGAAGTTGGAGCCGGTGTTTTGTTTATTGCAATAGGTTATCAGATTGGAGGAGCATTGTTGGTCGTTTCTGTTTTAGCAATGTGTCTAAATCTTCTATTAACAGGGATATTTATTGGTTATTCCAAAAAACTTACGCTTGTTTCTTCAAGAGAGATTGCATAAGGAAGGTTGTAATTTGGTATAAAAAACAAAAAACGCAGATTCATTGTGAAAATATTCCAAAAATGCTTTGAGAATTGGAGAAACATTTCTACATTTGCAGTCGCAAAAACAAACTAGACTAGTGAGTCACTGTTTCTTTTGTAAATTACTTTCCCTCTGAAAGGTTTTGAAAATGCGAAAGTAGCGTATATGCGGAAGTAGCTCAGTTGGTAGAGCACAACCTTGCCAAGGTTGGGGTCGCGAGTTCGAG
>CAZURM010000001.1:0-147243 GCA_964622945.1 uncultured Proteiniphilum sp. | reverse complement strand
GAGCGATTTTACCTGTTTTGTAACGCCGAAATTATCTAAAATTGGCAATGCACCTCTATACTCCTTTATAATATTTTTTTTATTAGGTGCAATGAGATTTACATATTCGGCAACTTGTTTAGACACGTCTCTGTCGTTAACGTGTATCTGTTCGAAAGAGGGATTGAAAATATCGCGTAACAGCGCTACAGTACGTCCTGTCTCTTCATATACTAGAGACGGCGCTTTAGCTTTCTGTATCTTGCTAACACAATCTTCCCATCTTTTAATCAGAACTTTAAGTTCTGCATCGAGGTCAGCCACTCGCTTACCTTCAGCATTCGTTCTTATAATAACCCCGTAATTCTTAGGTTTTATACTTTGAATAAGCTGACGAAGACGTGCTCGTTCCTCTCTTGACTTAATTTTTTGTGATACCGATACACGGTTGATGAATGGAATTAACACCATAAATCTTCCCGCAAAAGAAATTTCAGCTGTCAATCTTGGACCTTTAGTAGAAATAGGCTCTTTGGCAATTTGCACCAAAACATCCTGTCCTACTTTTAATACGTCTGAGATTAACCCATCTTTATCGATATCGGGCTGCAGCCTCATTTTTTGTAGCTGCGGATTTTTTTTCTTGTCTTCAACAAATTTCTGAAATTGCAGAATCGAGTTGAATTCAACCCCTAAATCCAAATAGTGAAGAAAAGCGTCCTTTTTGTGTCCCACGTTCACAAATGCGGCGTTTAGGGCGGGCATAAGTTTTTTCACTTTGCCCATGTAGATATTTCCAACCGAATATGATTCGTCTTGATCCTCTTGCTGAAGTTCTACTAGCTTCTTGTCTTCAAGAACAGCAATCGTAATCTCATTGGGTTGAACATCTACAACAAGTTCGCTTGTCACAATTGTTTTTTTTAATAATGATTAAATAATATTGGGCTTCTGTCGTCACAACAGAAAGGGGGTTCACTCCTGAACCATTTCCCTATTTTATACACAAAGAACAAACTTATCATCTGAATGGTTTTCACATAAGTTTGTTCCTGTATATAACTATAAAAAACTACAGGCCTACTTTTTCTTTTTGTGCCTATTTTTTCTTAGTCTTTTTTTCCTTTTGTGAACAGACATTTTATGCCTTTTCCTTTTTTTTCCGCTTGGCATGTTTTAAATCTCCTATTTTTTAAAAATTAATCTACTTTGATTTCCTTTACCTGAGCAGCAAATGTTTTGGATGGTTTGAAAGCGGGTATATTGTGTGCAGGAATAATTATAGTTGTATTCTTTGAAATGTTACGAGCAGTTTTTTGAGCTCTTCTTTTAACGATGAAGCTGCCAAATCCTCTCAAATATACGTTTTCATCGTTAGCTAATGAATCTTTAACAACATCCATGAAAGATTCAACTGTTGATAACACTGATGTTTTGTCTACACCAGTTCTCTTCGCAATTTCGTTTACAATATCTGCTTTAGTCATTTTAGTTATATTTTATTATTAATAATTACACCAACTCGCTATTAGTAAAATTTTGGAATGCAAATATATAGCTTTTTTTTTATCCCTAAAAATAAATATATGTAAATTTTCTTTTTTTGGACTAATTAGAGATATTCAGCTATTTTAAGATACAAAATATTTACAAACAATGGGATAATGAAATTGTATAATTATAAAATAATGTTTAATTTTGCTTTAGAGCTTAATTGCTGTTTTTAAACCCCAAAAAAAATATAGATATATGTCGGTGAATAAAGTTATTCTAGTAGGAAATGTAGGTAAAGACCCTGAAATGAAATATTTCGACAATGACGTTTCAAAAGCAAATTTCTCCGTTGCAACAAGCGAAAGAGGATATACCACTTCTAATGGTACTCAAGTCCCTGAAAGAACAGAATGGCACAATGTCGTTTGCTGGAGAGGATTAGCCCAAATTGCTGAGAAGTTTGTGAAAAAAGGAACATTAGTTTATATAGAAGGTAAGATAAAAACCCGTTCATACGATGATAAAAGCGGAGTTAAACGTTATATAACAGAAATCATTGCAGATAATCTGGAGTTGTTAAGTAGAAAATCCAGTAATTATGAAAATGACAACGAGAAAAGTCATAATAATCCTGAAGATTCAAACGATCATATAATTAGTTCTGAGATAGATGATTTGCCATTCTAAAAAAACATAGTAATTTTGTAAGAGAATGTTTTATCTTTTTATTCTGAAAATTAAATGGTAAACCATTCTCTTTTATATATCACTAATTTTACTCGCACTTGGATCCTGACCCTTTATCGTTTTTACAGCTAAACTTGCTGGTATCTACACCCGCAGCTTCTGACTATGTCCTAACTGTATTGCTCATTATTTTAATCATCATCAATGCTATTATCTCTGGCTCTGAAGTTGCCTTTTTTACGTTAAAGCAAGACGCTTATTCAGATAAAAAATATTTATTTAATGAACCTAGGACATTACAGGTTATCGAATTATTAAAAAAACCAGAAAAGCTACTGGCTTCAATTGTACTAACTTATAATTTACTTAACGTAATTGTAACAGTTATAACAATCTATTTATTAAACAGATTGCCTTTCTTTGCAGGTGAAGTTAAGTCGAAACTTATTTTTGAAATTGTCATTGCAATATGTTTAATTCTACTTTTTATAGATATCTTACCAAAACTATATGCATCTCACAACCCCGAAAGATTCGCTTCAAGGCATGCACCGTTAATCAGGTTAGTTAATAGTATAATGAGCCCCATCTCCACATTATTAGCAAAGAAAACATCGAAAAACAACCTGTTAACATCACAAATAAAGCATGAAATATCAATGGATGACCTCTCCAAGGCACTAGAAATCACCTCAGATGAAATCACTGGCAACCAGGAAATGGAGATGCTGGAGGGTATTATTCGATTCAGAGACAAAAGTGTTGATGATATAAAAATATCTAGAAGTGATATGATAGCTATCAATATTCAAACAGCTTTTGTTGACGTTATTGACTTTATTGTTGAAGCCGGTTTCTCAAGAATACCGGTATTTGAAAATACTCCTGACAACATAAAAGGCATACTTTATGTAAAAGATCTTTTACCCCACTTAGGAAAACCTAAGAATTTCAAATGGCAGTCTCTTATACGATCTGCATACTTTGTACCAGGTGCAAAACGAATTGATGATCTGTTAGAAGAGTTCCGTACAAATAAAATTCATATGGCAATAGCTGTAGATGAATATGGTGGAACATCTGGTTTGATTACTATGGAGGATATCCTCGAAGAGATTGTCGGAGACATTAGTGACGAATATGATGAAGAACTGCCTTTATATACTTTAGCAGCTGACGGATCATATATATTTGAAGGCAAAACTCCCATTGAGGATTTTATCAAAATTACAAATCTTCCTGAAAAGGATTTTGAGTTAATGTCCGATGAGGTTGATACTCTTGCAGGACTACTATTAGAATTGAAAGGAGATTTTCCTAAACGAAAAGAAACTTTCACATATAAAAAATATACTTTTCAAGCAGAAGAGATGAGTAAAAAAAGAATTATAAAAGTACGATATATTCCTCCCAAAGTAAAACAAGAAGAATAAGTTGAATAGATATTTATGCTTATTAGAAAAGAATATTTTGTCAACGGATCTCTGATGGGTATTTGGAAGATGGATGAAACTATCGAAGAACTATTAAAGCTCTTCCCTCCCTCTATCCTCTCAGAAGCAGACACATATATAAAAAGTGTTCGTTCTAATAGACGCATTAAAGAATGGCTTTCAATAAGGATTATGCTTTTTGAACTTTTGAACGAACTAAAAATCATTAAAAACATGAAGGATGGTAAACCATATTTGGAGGACAAATCTTATCATATCAGTATATCTCACACAAGAAATCATGCCGCAATTTTACTGCATAAGACTTTGCCGGTAGGTATAGATATTGAAGTTAAAACAGATAGAATAGAGAAGCTTGCTTATAAATTTGTTTCTGAAAAGGAGTATATTGACTCAGAGCAAAAGATTCTACATCAGTTACTCCACTGGTCAGCTAAAGAGTGTCTTTTTAAACTGATGGATGAACAAGGTATTGATTTTAAAAAACATCTCTATATTCACCATTTCACTCCTGCACAAAACGGGAAAATTACTGCTTCTGAAACCAAAACTAACTACAACAAAGTGTACAAACTCAATTACGAAGTATATCCCGAATATGTGCTTACATGGGTAATTGACAATGATGTGTGAGAATAACCTCAAATATAAAATAAAAAAATCCTCGGATAATTATCCGAGGATTTTTTGTGTATAATTATTTAAGAGTATATTCTGTTATATTTAAACGGTCAGTGCAACGCGCTTAAATTCCATAACTTCTAACTCTTTATCGCTTTCTTGAAGAAACTCTTCAACTGTCTTTTTTGAATCCTTCACATACTCTTGTGCAAGTAGTGTTGATTCTTTATAGAATTTTTGTAATGAACCTTTAGCAATATTATCAAGTAAATGTTCAGGTCTACCCGCTTCACGTGCTTTTTCACGAGCAATTGCCATTTCTTTTTCTTTAACCTCTGAAGGTATACCCTCAGCTGTAATTGAAACAGGATTCATAGCTGCAATCTGCATTGCAATATCTTTTGCTACTTGCTCATCTACATCTGCTTTGTTAAAACCAACTATAGTAGCAAGTTTATTTCCCATATGAATGTAAGCTGTTACGTAAGGAGCTGTAATATACTCATAAAAGCCAAGCTCCATTTTTTCACCTGTAGCAGCCATTTTATCTGTAATAGCTTGAGCTATGGTTCTGTCTCCCAGATTCATTGCCAATAACTCATCAATTGTTGCTGGTTTATTGCTCATCGCAACATCTAAGATCTGATCTGTCAGAGCTATATATTCTTCATTTTTTGCTACAAAATCGGTTTCGCACTGCAATGCAACTACTACAGCGAAATCACCTTCAGTCTTAGCAAGAACACAACCTTCCGAGGCTTCGCGATCTTCTCTTTTAGCTGCTACTGCCTGTCCTTTTTTACGGATAATTTCCATAGCTTTATCGAAATCACCGTTTGCTTCAATAAGTGCGTTTTTGCAATCCATCATGCCGGCACCTGTCATTTTACGCAAGTGCTGGATATCTGCCATTGTTACTGCCATATATTTTATGTTTATTATTTATTATTCGTCAACCTCTTCATCTCTTGCAAACTTACTAACTACTGCAGCTTTCATAGCTTCTGAGTCTTCTTTTTTTACACGCTCTTTTCTTGCAGCTTTAGTTTTACGTTCTCGACGTTGAGGGGCATCTTCCAACTGCTGTTCTTCAGCAGCTGATGCGTCAGCCTTTTCAATTTTACGCTCTTCTAATCCCTCTTTTATTGCATCACAAAGAACACCTAAAATCAAGTCTATTGCTTTTGCTGCATCATCATTTGCAGGAATTACAAAGTCAACATTAGACGGATCAGAATTAGTGTCAACAATTGCAAACACGGGAATTCCCAAACGATCTGCCTCTCTTACTGCAATCTGCTCTTTCATAACATCTACAACAAAAATTGCAGATGGCAAACGTGTAAGATCTTGTATTGAGCCTAAGTTTTTTTCCAATTTTGCTCGCTGACGAGTAACCTGAAGTTTCTCTCTTTTAGAAAGAGTATCAAATGTACCATCTTTTATCATTTTGTCAATACTTCCCATTTTCTTAACAGCTTTGCGTATTGTTGGGAAGTTAGTAAGCATTCCACCTGGCCAACGTTCTATAACGTATGGCATGTTTATGCTTTGTGCTCTTTCTTCGATAACAGGTTTTGCCTGTTTCTTTGTTGCTACAAAAAGAATTTTTTTGCCAGATTTAGCCATCTGCTTCATAGCAGCTGCAGATTCCTCTGTTTTAGCAATTGTTTTGTATAGATCGATAATGTGAATACCGTTACGCTCCATAAATATATAGGGAGCCATAGCTGGATTCCATTTTCTTTTTAAGTGGCCGAAATGAGCTCCGGCATCAAGAAGTTGGTCAAATTCTAACTTTGCCATTTTGTTTTATTTGTTTTTATTCGTTTACATTCTTTTTCTTTGGGCGAATCATAAGGTAAATTATACTAATCTGAATTTCAATATTAGTAGATAATGTCCTTACAATTTAGATACTAAACATTAATAATTCGGATAATACCGAATTAAAAAAATATCCAATATGTTAACGTTTCGAGAATTGGAATTTCTTTCTGGCTCCTGGTTGTCCCGGTTTCTTACGCTCAACCACACGTGGGTCGCGTGTCAAAAAGCCTTCAGCTCTTAATGCCGGTTTGTCTTCAGGATTTATTTTTACTAAAGCTCTTGCAATGCCTAATCTTACTGCCTCAGACTGTCCTTTATATCCACCGCCAACAAGATTTACTCTAATATCATATTTTTCTGCTACTTCTAGAGTATTTAATGGTTGTTTTACAATAAACTGAAGTATAGAAGATGGAAAATAATTATCCAATTCACGTTTATTAATAACGATCTTTCCGCTACCTTCGGTTACGAAAACTCTGGCCACTGCTGCTTTACGCCTTCCTATTGCATTTACTGCTTCCATCATTATTATTTAAGACTGTTAATATCGATTTTTTTGGGTTTCTGTGCCTGATGTGGGTGCTCGTTACCGGCATACACAAACAGGTTATTTAATATTGCATCGCCTAATTTATTCTTAGGTAGCATACCTTTTACCACTTTTCTGAAAAGTCTGTCAGGACTTTTAGCAAGTAAATCAGCTAGAGTATATTCACGCTGTCCTCCAGGGTAACCAGAATAGCGATAATATTTGCGTTCTGTCCACTTATTTCCTGTAAGTATTACTTTTTCTGCATTCACTATTATAACATTATCACCGCAATCCACATGTGGAGTGAAGCTGGCCTTGTATTTACCTCTAAGTAATTTAGCTACTTTGGAGCAAAGACGCCCTAATGTCTGCCCTGTGGCATCTATCTCAACCCATTCTTTCTGAGCCGTTTCTTTATTTACAGAAATGGTTTTATAACTAAGAGTGTCCATTCTTGTTTTTTGTAATTTTATTAATAAATTAGTGTGAGAATGATTCTTTCTTCTTCTTATTTTTGTCTTGCTAAGGGACAGAATAGGCAAATAAGAAGCTTTAAATCAAACTCTTAATAGAAAAAAACTAATAATCGGACTGCAAAGTTACAACAATTCAATAAACTAGCAAAGAGTTTTAAGGCTAAATTCTTTCTAAGGGGAATATTTTATATGATAAATTGACAGATGCTCATTTTTAATATTTTTAAACAACTAGATTAAGATTTAAAAAAAAGAGTTACGCTCAATGACGTAGCCTCAATTGAGTAAATCAGTAAAAATGGTGTGTTTATCAGTAATTTAGATACTTGTAAGCGTTAAAACATTATGTAGTTTTGTATCGTTATAATATTCTGAGCTCAGAACTCACTTATGGTTGTCTTAAATAATAAAATATTATCTAAATAATTATAGACTTAAACTTGAAAAAACTATCTCTTATGAATTTCATTACGAAAAAACTATTTCTTCTATTTTTGCTTGCAATTCCTTTTTTATCATTCTCTCAGTCTCCTATTCAAATTCAAAAGGCTTCGGGAGAAATAATACTTGATGGTCTCTTAAATGAAGAGACCTGGAGCGGTTTAAATCATCTACCTATGACGGTAAGCACACCAAACTTTGGAAGTGAACCATCGGAAAACAGCGAGATTATGATTACTTATGATGATGAATATCTATGGGTTGGAGCACGACTTTTCACTAAAGATTCTTCTACAATAACCGCAAATAGTATGAAAAGGGATGAGTCAAACATTAATTCTGACGGAATAAGTATTTTACTCGACACATATAACGATAATGAAAATGCGTACTATTTCGCAACAATGCCCACTGGTTCTAGAACAGATATCGCTATTGCTGGTGACGGGAGAAATATGAATGTTGATTGGAACACTTTTTGGGATGTTGCAACATCTCAAGACGAAAATGGTTGGTATGCTGAAATAAGAATTCCATTTACAAGCCTTCGCTTTCAGCCTGAAGACAACGTTACTACTATGGGGGTTATAGTACAAAGGTATATAAGTCATCTAAACGAAATGGTGACTTTCCCTGCTATCGACCCAAGATATGGTGAGCAAGCTTTTTTTAAACCCTCTTTGGCTACTGAAATTCAAATGAACATTTCCCAAAGTAATCGCCCCATATATATTTCTCCATATATTAATGGTGGAATTAACAGAAACTGGAGTTTAAATTCTGATGGTACAGATTATATAAAAGATAATAAAACTCCTCTGAATGCAGGGCTTGATGTTAAATATAGTATTACTAGCAATATGACACTAGATTTAACTATTAATCCTGACTTCGCACAAGTGGAAGCTGATAATCAACAAGTGAATATGACACGCTACTCTCTGTTTTTTCCAGAAAAAAGATCTTTCTTTCAAGAGGGCTCCAATATTTTCGACTTCAACCTTCTTGGTAGTACACGGCTTTTTCATAGCCGAAATATAGGATTGCACGGAGGACAACCTGTAACAATCATTGGAGGTGGGCGCCTGTATGGTTCTATAAATAAATGGGACTTAGGTATTTTAAATATGCAAACCGAAAAGACATCCCTCTCTCCCGGGGAAAACTTTGGTGTTATAAGGGCTCGAAGGCAAACCTTCAATCCATATTCATATATAGGAGGATCAGTTACATCAAGAGTTGGTAGCGATGGATATAAAAATTTATCATATGGATTAGATGCAGATGTAAGGATTTATGGTGATGACTACCTGTTTTTTAAATTCGCACAAACATTTGACAGCAAAATTACTGATAAACTTAAACAAGATAATAAAAATCCAAATGCAATCTTCACATATATTGGTCTTGACAAAAGAAGACAGGTAGGTCTCTATTATTATGGTGGATTTAAATATACCGGTTCAGACTTTTCCCCGGGAGTGGGATACGTTCAGAAACAGGGATTATATGGGGTTTATGCCAGAACCGGTTATGGTATTATGCCAGACAACAACTCAAAAATATTTCTACATGGACCAACTTTTATTTATGATGTTGAAAAACGTTTGGTTGATGGTGCAACAGACTGGTTTGTACTCAGACCAGGATGGCAATTACAAACAAATAGTGGTGTCAGAGTAGCCGCAAATGTACTTTATGAGGAACAGGGACCTTTGTGGGATTTCTCCATTTGGAGTGTCACAATACCTAAAGGATATTATACTTACACTAACTTCAACGCAACACTAAGCAACTCTAAGGCAAAAGAGTTCTCGTACGAATTTCAAACTACACTGGGTCAATTCTATGATGGACAAAGATATCTGATACAATTTACTCCCACATGGAATGTTTCGCGAAATTTACAAGTAGGTGCAATGTATTCATTTAATGCACTTAGATTTCTTAAAAGAGAGACCAATGACAAACTTAATATTCATATGGCTAACATAAATGCTTTATATATGTTTAATACAAAATTATCGATTAACGCATTTATGCAGTATGAGAATACATCAAAAGAGTTGATTTCGAACATCAGGTTACGCTACAACCCAAGCGAAGGTAAAGATTTATACATTGTTTTCAATGACGGAAGACGTGTTGGCAATAGTTCAAACATCGCTCCTACACCTCCATCGTTTTATAATAATAATATAATGCTAAAATATACGCATACTTTTATTTTGAACATTTGAGCTAAACCAAAAAGTTTTATTGTCTAAATAGAATTTTAAATTTATAATACATCTTTTTGTGAATTTCTGAAAATGATGTATCTTTGCACCCACTAAAATGGTCCCGTAGCTCAACTGAATAGAGTATCTGACTACGGATCAGAAGGTTCCAGGTTTGAACCCTGGCGGGATCACTTTAATAACTAAGCACTTACAAAAAATAGCTGTAGGTGCTTTTTTGCATTTGTAAAACAATTCTCTCTACAGTTCTAGTTTTAATTTGCAGATAGTGTAAACCTGCTTATTAACATTTAGATATTCTATCATCTTCGAGACTTAGATCTCCTGAGTCAACCTTAAAACGAATTACCTTAATTATTTTTTCATTGCTATGATCTTCTTTTTGATATGATTCAGTCTCAGACATTGAGTCAACTAGTTCATTTAAACGAAATGTGGCTTGTGTTTTAAAGGCTTCTTCTAGTTCACTCTCAATCATTCGAAACTCCCAATTGCTTAACCCTATCTCATTCTTTTTAAGGCATACATCACAGCTGCCGCAATCTTTGGTGTTGGATTCTCCAAAATAGGTGAGGAGTATCCTACTTCTACATATTTCATTGTTTTCAACGTAATTGATTATTGAATGGATCCTTTTACTGAAACGTTTTTTACGTTCTTCATAAGCAGAATTAGGTATAGATACATATTCTGTATCTTCACGTGAAGTTGTATATATAATAAAGGGTGTTTTTTTTGCTGGAATATATGATACATAACGCATCTTGGAAAGAGCTGTAAGCATATTGTATACCTCTTGACGATTTTTTCCGATTCTATTGGCAAGCATAGTTTCGTCGATATAAATATCGTCGGAAAATACTCCTGTATAACTTCTCATTATTGTTTGAAGCAGATCGTCAGTAATAGAGTCTAAATGAAGAGAATACATCTCATCTCGATATATAGTAAACCGCAGTCGCGATCGGGCATCAATTTCATCTGTGTATTCTATGTAACCGGCAAGTTCTAAAATTTTTAAGGAGTGATGTGTTTGTAAATAAGGCAACTTGAAACGTTGGCAAAATTCTATAAGATTAAAATCAAATACGCTGTTGTATCCTGACCCTACAGCAACTTGAAAGTAATTTCCGATTGCTTCATAAACGCGTACAATTAGTTCTTTATTGGGAAAGGTGTCGGAAATTCTTTTTTTTAGTTTAATGCTGTCTGATTTTGTGTAAAGAATTACTGAATATGATTTATTACCATCACGACCGGCACGGCCAGCTTCCTGAAAATACTCTTCGGGTGAGTTTGGCAGATCCATATGAATAACAGTACGTACATCAGGTTTATCTATGCCCATGCCGAAAGCATTGGTTGAAACTATTATTCTACATTCATCAAGCCGCCATGCATTTTGTTTAAAGACCTTCTCTTCATATGATAATCCGGCATGAAAATAGTCCGCTGACAGTCCCACTTTATTTAGTGATTCAGCTATTTCTTTAGTCTTTCGTCTACTTCTCACATACACTATACCTGATCCTGGAACAGATTTAAGAATATGAATAAGTTCACCAATTTTATTGTCTGCTGAACGTACTACGTATGAAAGATTTTCTCTGGCAAAGCTTATCCTAAAAACATTCTTTTCTTTAAAACGTAGTTTATCCTGAATATCATCAATCACATCGCTTGTTGCTGTTGCAGTAAGTGCAAGCACAGGAACAGTTGTAAGTATATTTCTAATATTAGCTATTTTAAGGTAAGATGGTCTAAAATCATATCCCCACTGTGAAATACAATGCGATTCGTCCACAACGAGCAAACAGACGTCCATAGCATGCAGCTTAGCAATAAATAAATCAGAAGAAAGACGTTCGGGGGAAACATAAAGAAATTTATAACCACCAAATATACAGTTTTCTAGAGTGGTTATTATTTCCTCTCGCGACATTCCTGAATACACGGCTGCCGCTTTAATACCTCTTTCCCTTAAATTATCTACCTGATCCTTCATCAAGGCAATCAAAGGAGTGACAACCAAACATATGCCTGTCATAGCCATCACTGGAACTTGAAAGGTAAGTGATTTTCCACCGCCTGTCGGCATTAGTCCAAGTGTATCCTTTTTTTTCCAAACAGATTGAATAATCTCCTCTTGCAAAGGACGAAAAGAAGTGTATCCCCAATACTCTTCAAGTATTTTGTGAAACATGTCCTACTCCCTTATATCTTTGACCATCAATTGAGTATAAGACCTGCTACCATGCGTATTCTCCTCAATTGTATAACAAATATCTACAGGTTTACCTTCTTTGATTCTTTTATAATAGTAGTGTTGTGCAAAAGCGATACCCGGCATTGGTTTATTAGTAGATTCATCAATTATGTCAAGCTTTATATGGCGCTGTCCTTTGCCAACCAATTTACTATGCCCTGAATCGGTTACATTTCTTGTAAGAAAAACAGGATTTTCGTTTTCCGGACCGAAAGGGTTAAAAAGTTTAAGTCCTTCAATAAACTCAGGGGTAATATCTAAAAAAGAGATTTCTGCGTCAACTGTGATCTGTGGAGACATCATCCTTGGTTCTAAACCGTCAAATGAAAGTCTATTAAATCGATCCTTAAACTCTAGCAGGTTCTCTTCGCGTAGAGTCAGGCCAGCTGCATATGTGTGTCCTCCAAAGTTTTCTAATATGTCACGGCATGATTCTATGGCTTTATATACATCAAAACCAGGCACTGAACGTGCAGAACCGGATATCATTCCATTTGATTTAGTAAGAACCACGGCTGGACGATAATATTTTTCACTTAGTCGCGAAGCAACAATTCCAACAATCCCCTTATGCCATGTTTCATTATATAAAACTATACTTGTTTGATTTTCAATATCAAGATTATTATCTATATATTCTATTGCCTCGTCAGTTATCTTTTTATCCAACTCACGGCGGTCGAGATTGTACTGATCTATGTTTTTACTCTTTTCACGAGCAGATGTCATATCATTTGCAAGCATAAGATCAACCGCCTCTTTACCATTCATCATCCTACCGGAAGCATTTATACGAGGACCTATTTTAAATACAATATCGTTGACTGTAATATGTTTACGGTGTAGTCCACAAATTTCAATAATCCCCCTAAGACCAAAACTTGGGTTAGAATTGAGTTGTTTTAAACCATAAAATGTCATAACTCTGTTTTCGCCGGTAAGTGCCACAATATCAGATGCTATACTAACGGCTACAAGGTCAAGCAATGGCTCTATATCAGAAAATGGATATCCGTTTCTTTGCGAAAATGCCTGCACAATCTTAAATCCTACTCCACAACCTGATAATTCATCGTATGGATATATGGAGTCAGTACGTTTTGCATCTACTACGGCAATTGCATTTGGAAGTTCGGCGTCTGGTACATGATGGTCGCCAATTATTAAGTCAACACCTTTATCCTTGGCATATTGCACTTTATTTATTGCTTTTATACCGCAGTCAAGAGAAATTATAAGTTTAACACCTGTTTTCACGGCATAATCGATTCCTTGAAACGAAATGCCATACCCCTCATCGTACCTGTTAGGAATATAATAATCAATATTATTTGTAATTCCTCGAAAAAACTTGTATACCAATGCTACGGCTGTTGTGCCATCTACATCATAATCACCGTAAATCAAAATTCTTTCTTTGTTGCCAAGTGCTTTTTCGATTCGCTCGATTGCTTCATTCATATCGGGAAGTAGAAATGGGTCATGTAAATCATCCAGACTTGGATATAAAAACTTCATTGCCATTTCTTTCGTATCAATTCCTTTATTGACAAGCAGTTCAGCTAAAACGGGATGTATATTCAATTCTTTCGCTAGTTCATCTTTTCTAATTATTTGGTCGTTTGATAGGGTTGAATAATTCCATCTGTAAGTCATTTATATATATCATTTTTCTTTTCTCTTGAGTCCCGAACTCACTTCGGGTAGTGGATGCAACCTGAAAACATGCTTGTTTTCTGCTACTAAAATATCTCAGTGATGGTTTTTATTGAAAATATGCCATCCCGAAGATGTAAAGATAGTATTTATTTTTTGTTAATCCTTTTTTGGGTATAAATAAAAATAAAATATTCCAAGACAATTGATTATCTTTGTATCTCAAAATCAAGCTTAGAACTAAAAAATGGAGATTGCAGCATTAGTTTCAGGTGGAGTAGATAGTTCGGTTGTAGTACATCAATTAAAAGAGATGGGATACAATCCTACCATTTTTTATATTAAGATAGGTATGGAAAATGAGAATGGATATATCGACTGCCCTTCAGAAGAGGATATTGAAATCGTAACTTATATTGCAAAAAAGTATGGTTGCCGTTTTGAAGTTGTATCCCTGCACAAAGAATACTGGGACACTGTTGTTCGCTACACTATTGATTCTGTCAAGCGAGGATTGACGCCCAATCCGGATATGATGTGTAATAAGCTTATAAAGTTTGGAATGTTCGAACAGAAATGGGGTCACAATTTTGATAAAATTGCTACGGGACACTATGCTACTACTACTGAGCTAGATAGTTTGACTTGGTTATCAACGGCGAAGGACAAAATAAAAGATCAAACCTATTTCCTTGGCCAAATAAATTATTTGCAAGTTTCAAAACTAATGTTCC
Organism: uncultured Proteiniphilum sp.; assembly: GCA_964622945.1. Lineage (GTDB taxonomy): Bacteria > Bacteroidota > Bacteroidia > Bacteroidales > Dysgonomonadaceae > Proteiniphilum. The sequence goes on along the minus strand of CAZURM010000001.1, from coordinate 132,830 downwards.
CTATAGGTAATCTTTTAAAATCTGAAGTACGTAAAATAGCATCAATACAAAAACTACCTTCCGCAAAAAGAAAAGACAGTCAAGGTATTTGTTTTCTAGGAAAGGTGAATTACAACGAGTTTATTGAACGATATATAGGTAAAAAAGAAGGACTTATAGTAGAGTTGGAAACAGGTAATATACTGGGTAAACATCAAGGCTACTGGTTCCATACAATTGGACAACGTAAAGGGTTGGGATTAAGTGGTGGTCCATGGTTTGTTATCAAGAAGGATGTAAATCGTAATATCATATATGTATCAAAAGGCTACAACACAAAACATCAGTATGGCAATGTGGTAAATTTGCAAGGATTTGAGTATATTACCAAAGATCTTTGGGGAGATTTTGATGATGAGATAGAGGTAAGTTTTAAGATTAGACATACCCCTGAATTTTCTACAGGTGTGATTTCAAAAAAAGGAGATATGTTCACCATTCATTCTAATACGCCAATACAGGGTGTAGCTGCCGGACAGTTTGGAGTAGTTTATAATAAGGAAGCAAAGCTGTGCTTAGGCAGTGGTATGATAATCTGACAAGTATCAAACACTACATTCCTATTACTCTTTATCATTTGATTATCTTTGCTTTATAAAAATAGAATTATATGAAAAGAACCATACAAGTATTTGCTGTTTTTCTTATATTTTCAACCTCTAATCTGCTTGCTCAGTTTGAAGGCACTTTTGGTATTGGAGCTCATGTAGGTTATGCCACCGAGATTAATGCACCGGGGGTTGGCGGACATCTACATTATTATCACACTAACAATTTACGTTTTGCCCCCTCTTTTACATATTTTTATAAAATAAAAAATGACTCCATGTGGATGATTGATGCAGATGCGAACTATATTTTGCCAGTTTCAATTACTGCTTCATTTTATCCTATTGGTGGAATTAATTACTCAAGCTGGGTGTTAGATGATTTTTCTGAAGAGACACGGAAAACCAAACAACGTTTGGGAGCTAATCTAGGCCTTGGATTTCAACATGACATAGCCTATAGAGTGAGGGCAAACTTCGAACTGAAGTATCAATTTATACGTGACTATTCTCAAGTTTTATTTACAGCCGGCTTTGGTTTTTGGTTTTAAAAAACATCTTTTATGAAGGACTTTATTGCTCAAGATATTAAAAATGAAAATGCTGTTCTTGTTGGTCTTATTACGCAGGAACAAAATGAAGAGAAGGTAAACGAATACCTTGATGAACTGGCCTTCCTGGCTGAAACTGCCGGACTTGTGCCTAACAAGAGATATTTGCAGAAATTAGATATGCCTAATACTGCTACTTTTGTAGGCAAGGGAAAGCTGCAAGAAATTGAAGAGTATGTTAAGGATGAAGATAATGAAGTAGGTGTTGTAATTTTTGACGATGAATTGTCGGCTCGACAGATTCGTAATATTGAAAAAGTACTTAATCTACGCATTATGGACAGGACTAGTCTGATACTTGATATTTTCGCTATGAGGGCTCAAACATCTCATGCTAAGGTGCAGGTTGAACTTGCTCAGTATATATATTTACTTCCACGTCTAACACGTATGTGGACACACCTCGAGAGGCAAAGAGGTGGTGGAGGCACAATTATGCGTGGGCCAGGTGAAACTCAGCTAGAAACCGACAGAAGGATTATTCTCGACAAGATTTCAAGACTAAAACAGCAACTTAAAGATATAGACAAACAAAAAACTGTTCAGCGAAAAAATAGAGGCAACTTGGTACGCGTTGCTCTTGTAGGTTACACAAATGTTGGTAAATCAACTTTAATGACTTTATTAAGTAAAAGTGAAGTATTTGCAGAAGACAAATTGTTTGCTACACTTGACACTACTGTTCGTAAGGTAACTATTAAGAATTTGCCATTCTTAATGACAGATACTGTCGGATTTATTCGTAAACTACCCACTCACTTAGTTGAATCGTTTAAATCAACACTTGATGAGGTTCGTGAAGCAGATATTCTTCTTCATATAGTTGATGTTTCACATCCCGCATTTGCTGAGCAGATTGAGGTAGTAGAAAAGACTCTTTATGAAATTGACGACACTAAAAAGCCTACCGTATTGGTCTTCAATAAAATAGACGCATTTACTCACACTGAAAAGGATGAAGATGATCTAACCCCTAAGAAGCGCGAGAATTATACACTTGATGAACTCAAAAAAACGTGGCTAAGCAAGCTAAGAGAAAACTGTATATTTATCTCAGCTTTAGAAAAAGAAAATATCGATGCGCTTAAAATGTTAATCTACGAGAAAGTGAAAGAGATCCATGTAACACGCTTTCCATATAACGATTTTCTATATCAAACTTACGACGAAGAAGAGTAATAGTTACTCAGATGACTTGCAAAGTGCCTCATTTAGGGCTATTACAGCATCTTCGTATTGCTCGCGCCTAATTACAAACTGCATGTTTACCTGCATAAGAGATTGGGCAAAACTTTCTATATTTATACCTTTATCGTATAAAGCCTTGGCGGCACGATATAAGAAACCGGGTAAAGCAATATTTGATCCCATAACACATATAATTGCCATAGGTTTAGCTGTTACCTGATAAAAAACATCTTTGAGAACATTTGTCAAAGCTTTACTTTTTTCATTATCCCAAACTACCATAGTGATAGAGTTTGCATTAGTAGATTTAAGTATATAGCTGACATCATACTTAACAAAATAATTCATAATCCTGCCGTCAAATCCAACTTCACCAACCATCATTGGATCATGAACTTCAATAGCTATCACTTTTCGTGAACCTGACACAATCTCCACCTTAGGTTCAGGAGATATATAGTCTCTCGAAATTATTGTGCCTGGATGTTCAGGATCGAAAGTGTTTTTAATACGTATATCGATACCAGCCAGCTCAAGTGGTTTAGCAGCTTTAGGATGAATGGCTTCCATTCCTATGTCTGCCAGTTGATCTGCAATTATATAATTTGTATGTCCCACCGGAATGCTATTTTCCACACCTACAATTTTAGGATCAGCACTTGAAAGATGATACTCCTTATGAATTACGGCCTCATCAGCTTTCACTTCAACAGCAATTTTACTAAATGTCACTTCACTATACCCTCTATCAAAAGCACGCATAATACCTTCAGTACCTTTTGTATATCCTGTGACTATACAAAGCACCTTGCTGAAATCAATGCCATTAAACTCTTTATGAATACGCTCATCAATGGTTAGCGGCTCATTATCGTTAAACCCACACAGATCTATAAAGCGAGCATTTATACCATTGTTATTGAGTATATTCGCTGAATTCCAACCTGAGTGAGCCTCCCCAATAGAAGCCAATATTTCACGTGCAGCAAGATGTATATCGGTTCGATTGACATAGCCTGATGCAAGAACTTTCCCAAGACTATAAAGCAATGTTTTTGCTTGATTAACCCTAAACCTAATAAAATCACTTGCCTCCTTCAGATCTAGTCCGCAATCTGCGAATCCGTCATTTATCAATAACAAGCGTTGACAAAAAGAATCCAGCGCAACACTGTAATCTTCTCCATTGAGGAACTTATTATATATACCCGGCTCATTAGTTTTTTTATGCTCAAGCAACCAGTTAGTAACATTATTATATGCTGAGACAACAAATATTCTGTTGTAAAGATCATCACCATTACGGTTTTCCATGATTATATTTTGCATTACATCCTGAAACTGAGACATGGATGTACCACCTATTTTCTCTACTGTGAGCATATTATATTAATTAAAAATGAATAATTAAATTGTTAAAACTTTTTCAACTCTCTATATAACTTAAATATTGGCAGACCCATAACATTAAAATAAGAGCCTACGATTTTCTCTACTGCCACATAACCAATCCACTCCTGAACACCATATGCGCCAGCCTTATCGAATGGTTTGTAGTTTGATACATAATATTTTATCTCCTCCTCACTTAAATATCCAAATGTAACATGAGCTGTATCAGAGAAACACACCTGCTTTTCCTTGGAAGTAAGACACACACCTGTTATAACTTTATGAGTGTTCCCTGAGAGAGTCTTTAGCATCCCTATAGCATCATTCTCATCAGATGGTTTTTCAATAACTTCTCCATCCAACAACACTATTGTATCAGCTGTTATAAGCAGCTCATCATCACTCAGTTCAGATAGATATGCTAATGCTTTTTTCTTCGCTAAATATCCTGCGACCTCATCTAAATGGATTGTTTCAGGATATGATTCATCTATATCTTTTAACGTTCTTGTTTCATACTCCACATCAATTCCCGAAAGAAGTTCTTTTCGTCTTGGCGAATTGGATGCAAGTACTATTCTGTAATCAGTCACTCTCATTATTTAAAACATCTAACAAAGATATTAAAGGTCAATAAAGCGATATAAAAGAACTATAAAACTCGATGAATCTTTAATAATTTCACAAGTAACTCTTCTAGTTTATCTAAAGGCAGCATATTAGCTCCATCAGATTTTGCACTCTTTGGATCTGGATGTGTTTCAAGAAACAATCCATCTACACCTACAGCAACAGCAGCTTTAGCAATAGTTTCTATTAACTGAGGGTGTCCTCCTGTAACACCTGATGGTTGGTTAGGCTGTTGTAAGCTATGAGTAATATCCATTACTACAGGAAAGCCAAACTCCTTCATAGTAGTTATTCCACGAAAATCTACCACTAAATCACCATATCCAAATGTGGTACCTCTTTCCGTAAGAATAATATTATTATTACCACTTTCAACAACCTTTTGAGCAGCAAATTTCATAGCCTCAGGAGAAAGGAATTGCCCCTTTTTTATATTAACCACTTTACCTGTTTTTGCTGCAGCAGTAAGAAGTTCAGTTTGCCTACATAGAAATGCAGGTATTTGCAAAACATCAACATACTCTGCTGCCATTTCGGCTTCACTACTTTCATGAATATCAGTAACCGTAGGAATACCAAAAGTATGACTGACCTTAAATAGTATTTTCAATGCTTTTTCATCTCCTATCCCGGTAAATGAATCTACTCTTGAACGATTAGCTTTGCGAAACGAGCTTTTAAAAATCAAAGAGATAGAGAGCTTGTCGGTAACATTTTTAATCTTTTCAGCTATTCTTAGTGTGATGTCCTCATCTTCAATCACACAGGGACCTGCCATAAGGAAAAAGTTATCTGACTTTAAATAAGATAAATCCATAATTGATATTTTTTTGCAACGCAAAGATAAGAAATTGAACTAACTAATTTTAAAAACTATTTAAAAAAAACGGCATAAGACATCATATCTAAAGATATTTGCACAACAACTATACGAGTAAAAGATGTTAACAAAGAAAGAGTTTATGAGTCAGAGATTGATTTGTATACTATATTTGTATAAAAAAACATGAAAATAGATCTTTGTCCTTCTCCTGCTCTTTATCCTTTTTATAAGAAGGAACATGACACAGTTATTGTAGTTGATGTATTCAGAGCATCTGCAACAATGTGCGAAATACTTAATAACGGTGCAACTGCTATAATTCCTGTTTCAAACACAACTGAAGCTATGGAATATAAATCTAAAGGCTTCATTGTAGGTGCGGAACGAAATACACGAAAATGCGATTTTGCAGATTTTGGCAACTCACCATTCGACTACACTCAAGAAAAAGTATTCGGCAGAGAAGTAGTTTTCACCACAACCAACGGGACAAGAGCTATAGAAGCAGCAAGTGACTGCAAAGAACTACTTATAGGCACATTTATAAATATTGATGTATTAGCTGAAAAATGTATTAAAACGGCAAAAAGAGTTGTCATTCTTTGTGCAGGCTGGAATAATCGTTTAAATCTTGAAGACACGCTCTTTGGCGGAGCTTTTGCCGAAAAAGCAATGCAACTAACTAACGTATATTTTGATTCAGACTCTATAAAGATGTCGCTTGAGCTATGGCGTAGCGTAAAGAATAATTTAATGGAATATATTAAGGCAAGCGAGCATTACAAACGACTCGTTGACAATGGGGCATCGAGCGATGCAGCTTACTGTCTTACTCCGAACAGTATGTCTGTTGTTCCTGTTTATAACAAATTAGATAAAAGATTATATCGATTTTAATCATCCCAATCAAAATCATAAGAATCCATAGAGCCTGTAAACTGCTCAAGATCACGTCGTTCTTTCTTTGTTGGTCGTCCTGTGCCGCGTTGGCGATCAATAAAACCACTGATTTTGTTTAGTTCAAGCATTTCGTATTGTTCGGGAGGAGTTATATTCTCCATAAACCCAGGTACCAGCTTGGCACCCATGCGTTTGTCTGCAAGCTCAAGCACTCTAAACGAAAAAATAACAGGAGGTTTTTTCACCTGAACAATATCCCCCTTACGAACTGTACGAGAAGGTTTTACCGCAACATTATCAATCACAACTCTTCCCTTCTTGCAAGCCTCAGAAGCAATTGTGCGAGTTTTAAAAATACGCACTGCCCACAACCATTTATCTATTCTTACCTCTTCCATTTAATAAACAGCAATACAACCTATTATTTATTATTGTACTGATTCATTGTAATATCAATCCCTGAGAGACAAAAACTACGAATAATGTCACATGCTATATTAATACGCTCAGGTAAATGCACTTTCTCCTCATCCGAAAACTCCTCAAGTACATAATTAACCTGAGCCCCTCGACTAAAATTATCATCAATCCCAAAACGCAGTCTGGGATAGCTCAACCCTATCAGATCTTGGATGTTCTTCAAGCCATTATGTCCTGCATCACTACCTTTTGATTTCAAACGCAAAGTTCCAAATGGCAACGACAAATCATCAACAACCACCAGTAAGTTTTTTGTTTCAATCTTTTCTTTTTGCAGCCAATATCTAATAGCGTTACCGCTAAGGTTCATGAATGTAGATGGTTTTAATAAAATTAGATATTTATTTTTCAGACGCATCTCTGTAACATACCCATAACGCCTACTCTCAAAAACAGCATTGGACGCCTTAGCTAAAGCGTCCAACACCATAAAACCTATATTGTGGCGGGTATATTCGTATTCAGGTCCTATATTGCCCAATCCCGCAATCAAATATTTCATTTGATTATTTCTTCATTTTCAAATTTTAGCATTGAACAGTGAAAACTAATAAAGATTTACTCTTCTGTAGACTCTGGAGTATCTGATTCTGCACCAGATTCTGTTCCTTCTTCTTCTGTCTCCTCATCATCTAAACTACTTTCATCTCCCTTAGAAACGCGAGTCTGTTGTACTCGACAAACAAGAGTGTTTTTTGAATTAAGTAGCTCAAGTCCTTCAAACTTCAAATCACCTACTTGGATAGATTTTCCGAGAACCAATTTCTCTACATTTATAACAAGCTCTTCAGGTAAATCCGCCAAAAATGCTCTCACCTTCAATCTTCTTGAATCAAGAGACAGTTTACCTCCGGCTCTTACACCTGCAGCAAGACCTTTCAAGCGTACCGGTATATCTATAACCACAGGTATATCATCAAATACATGCAAGAAATCTATATGTAGAATTTTCTCCTTAACAGGATGAAATTGAACCTCTTTAAGTATTGCCTTAAATTTTTTCTCGCCAAGATCGAGATTAATAATAAATACTTCTGGAGTGTAAATTAGATTGCGAACATCACTCTGTTTAACAACAAAGTTCAAGTTTTCACCTTTCCCTCCGTAAACTATACAGGGAATCAAACCATCGCTGCGGTATGACTTGACAACTCTTTTGCCGAAATTCTCTCTAATCTTGCCTTTTAATTCAAATGTTTTCATTTTTAAAATTGTTTTGTGTTACTCAAAATAAAGCGCTTTCTTTATTTCCCATCACACGGGAGCTTTCAAAAAAGCGGTGCAAATGTAGTGATTTACTAATTATTATGCAACATTTTATCAGTAAGAAATTAAAACATTAGTAACACCTCGGTATAACCATCTTCCTTTAAAACCGAGGTGAATATGAAGCAAGTATGAGGAGTATATGAGGAGATAAAGAACCATGTAAGACCAATGTCTTGATTAAGTAGGGCTGTCTAGTCCTGAAATAGGTTAATATCAACTGTAAATTTAAAAAACACAATACATTACTAAACACAATGTTTTAAGTTCATTCATGGCATCATTTTTAAAAATTTCTACATAATACCGAAAAAATCACTACTTTTGTAGTTCAAAAAAAGCTTCTTGCTTAAGAAAAAAGTTCATTCATAAAATGATAAATAGAAATTTAATTCGTATAAGAGTAGTTCAATTAGTCTATTCTTGGTACCAAAATACGAATAAGGATTTACGAAATTCCGAAAAAGAATTAATGTTCGGTTTGCAGAAATCATACGATCTTTATTACTACATGCTACAGTTGATGTTAGAGATAACCAAAACGTATGAAAATAGAATCGAAACAAAGAAAAATAAGTTCCTACCTACAGAAGAGGACATGAATCCCAACACACATCTACTCGAGAATAAATTCATGTTACAGCTTAGTGAGAACAAGCAGTTGTTAAAGTATTTAACCGAACGTCCACTATCGTGGAGCAATAATGATGCTTTTATTAAAAATCTGCTTGATATAATACTTGATTCCAATATTTATAAAAGCTACTCACTTATCGAATCACCTACATACGATCAGGATCGTGAGTTTTGGAGAAAAACATTTAAGCAGTACATATATGTAAATGAAGATCTCGACGACTTACTTGAAGACGAATCTATATACTGGAATGATGATATTGAAATTGTACAATCATTTGTGCTTAAAACAATAAAAAGATTCTCTGAAGATAGAGGAGCTGATCAACCACTTCTTCCAATGTTCAAAGATCAGGAAGATAAAGATTATGCATTAAAACTTCTGCATGAGACATTACTTAATGAAAAAAAATACAGAGATTTAATTGATTCTCATACTGATAAATGGGACTTTGAAAGGATAGCACTTATGGATCTTATCATTATGCAAATAGCTCTGGCAGAGATTTTTACATTTGAATCTATTCCTACAAGTGTTTCACTAAATGAATATATAGAGATCGCAAAATCATACAGCACTCCTAAAAGCAGTATTTTTATAAATGGAATTTTAGCTGCCATTGTGGAGAATATTAAAAATGAAAATCTTATCTTTAAAAATTAATTATAAACTATAAACATTATCTCTTATGGATATTTTATTACAAGCAAACCCTAGTGGTGGCATGGGCGGTATGGGTGGCACTCTTTTCATGCTTATTGCCATAATCGCAGTTTTCTACTTCTTCATGATTCGTCCACAACAAAAAAAGCAAAAAGAACTGCAGAAGAGTCGCGAGTCAATGACAACAGGAGACAAGGTAGTTACTGCCGGTGGCATTCATGGTAAAATTAAAGAAGTTGGTGACACTTGGTTATTAGTTGAAGTGGCCGATGGAGTTAAGATGAAGTTTGAAAAAACATCGGTATATGAATCCTCGAAAGATATAGCGGCACAATAAACAATTTTCCTTTGCCATGGATCTAAAAGCTATTATCAAAGATAGAATACCAAAAGTTAAATCAAATTTTTCCACTTTCCCTTGGAAGAATCTATTGATGATTTTATTCTTTCTTGTGATAGCTTTTGCATTCTGGCTAATGCTTTTTTTTCAGAAGCAAAATATCGATGGAACATACCGTTTACCCTTAAAGTACACCAACATTCCAGACAATGTGGTGTTCGACAACCTCTTACCCCAATATATAGATATTAGTGTAACAGACAACGGTTCAGAAATTTTCAGACTTGATATTAGAAAAAGGGATTCTCTTGAAATAGATGTTACAGAGCAAGCGTTAGAAGGCAACACTCTTCTACAGGGTGACCAATTACGACAACTCCTTCGTACAAAATTTGCTTCCAGTACTGTCATTAGAGGTTATTATCCTATGACAATATCATTATCAACCTCTAAGCTAGAGAGTAAAGAGCTGTTTGTTACTTTTGACGGAGAACTTACAACAAACAGGGCTAATCTAGTTGTCGATAGTATGTCATTCATTCCACAAAGTGTGATGGCATATGGATCTCAAGAGTCACTTAGCAAACTGGAAACAGCAGTAACAATGTATACTGTATTTAAAAATCTTAATGCTACATCACAGCTACCAATTAAGATAAATCCGGTAGAGGGCATTAGATTTTCTCCTTCTGAAGTAGAGGTCTACATTCCAATAGTTGAATTTACTGAACAATCCTTTAACATACCTATCAGAGCTACAAATTTACCCAACAACTTAGATGTAAAGTTTTTTCCATCTCGTGCAACAGTTTCATTTTCTGTAACTTTAGAGAATTATGTAAAAATATCTCAAGAAGACTTTTCTATTGAATTAGATTACCGATCATTTAGGAACAATGAGGATGGACGTGTAGAATTAAAGCTATCCAATAGTCCTTCGTCAATAATTGATCCAAAAATATCTCCTTCAACTGTAGAGTTTCTTTTTGAAAACATAAATACAAGATGATTAAAATCGGTGTAACCGGAGGTATAGGAAGTGGTAAATCAATCGTGTGTGATATATTCCGGCTTCATAATATACCCATCTTCGATGCCGATTTCGAAGCAAAAAAACTAAACGATACATCTCTCGAAATAAGAAATCGGCTTATATATCATTTTGGAAACGAAATTTACGATAATGATAGATTAAACAAAAGAAAATTTGCAGAGCTGATATTCAATAATGACGAAAATATAAAAATAGCCAATTCAATAATCCATCCTAAAGTTGCAGACTGTTTAGTAGAATGGTACAACAATCTAAAAGACCACTCTATTGCTGTAGTAGAGGCAGCACTTCTTATTGAAGCAGGATTTCATAAGTTCGTAGATAAGATAATTACAGTTTATGCACCTGAAGAACTTAGGATTGAAAGGGTTATGAAACGAGATAATATAAATAGAAGTCGGGTTGAATCACGTATGTTTAATCAGATGCCTGATACAGAGAAGATCAAATTGTCTGATTTTGTTATTTACAATGATAATCAGCAATCACTGATTGCTCAAGTTACGAAAATTATGGATGAGCTGTCAACTGAAACTACCGTATAGCTATCTTTCAGTTCATCATGTTAGTATCCATCAGCATCAAAAAAATAATTGTAATTAGAAAAGATAAATATAACTTTGTAATAAGTTAGATTATTAAAATTGTAAAATATCAAAAAAATGATAGAAAAGTTTGGAATCAATGCAGGTAAAGTATGGACTGTCTTAGATGAGTGTGGAAAGCAAGATATTAGAGATCTTAAAAAAGCAACTAAGCTAACAAACAAAGATTTATATGCCGCTCTTGGCTGGCTGGGACGTGAAGAGAAAATAATAATTGATATAAAGGGAAAAGATGTTTTTGTTTCTCTGAGTTAACAATTATACAATAAAATTGCTAGATTTTTTTAAGAAAAAAAGGGAGGGGTGCAGGCAAACAAGTTACATATATACCATGCCATCTACTTCATTCTATCGAAACCTTTACCATAAACCCCTACAACATTTGTTTGAGAGATAAATGCATTGGAGTCAATACTCTTTACTAAACGAAAAATAGAGTTCGACTCACTACGCTTTGCCATAACCAACAGAACTTTTTGTGGTATTTGGGTATACCATCCTTTTCCATCTAAAACAGTACAGCCTCTATTTAGTTGAATATTAATTTGATTAGCAATCTCTTCGTAGCTCTGTGATATGATGATAAACTGTACTGACTGACGTATACCATTTAAGATCCAGTCGACTGATGTTGACATCACTGCAATAATGATAATACCAAAAACAATGGTTTCAACACTTCTAAATATGATGAATGACGAAGTAACAATCACAAGATCAACAAGAAGCATGGTGCGACCGGGAGTGATATTCCTGTACTTATTGATTACTAACACTATAATATCGGTTCCCCCACTACTACCATTTACGGACATCACCAAGCCTACACCTGAACCGGCAACAATAGAACCTATTAGTCCTGCCATCAAAGGCTCGTCTGTCATTATAGTTTCAAGCTTAACTCTTTCGAACATCCAAATAAAAAAGGATAAGAAAGCAACTCCTACAATTGTTTTAACTAAAAATTCAGAGCCTAGAATTCTGAATGCAAACAACAGTAAGATTGCATTCATAACAAGAACCAGCAACGACACAGGAAGTCCAAAAGCATAGTTAATAAGTACAGCAACACCTGTAAGTCCTCCCATTACAAACTGATGTGGCATTATAAATTGAGTTACTCCGAGTGCATACATAAAGGTCCCTAGAAAAATTACAAGATAATCTTTCCAGTAAAACTTTTTCAGACTAAACTCAGGAAGTTTTCCCATATCTATTATCTACAATACCACGTTGACAATCTTTTTAGGTACAATTATCACCTTCTTAGGTGTCTTTCCACCCATCCATTTTTGAGAGTTTTGATGCGTTAGCACTGTTCTCTCAATCTCTTCATTAGATGCATCAGTAGGAAATTCTAAAACAAAACGCGATTTCCCATTAAATGAAATAGAGTATGTAAAAGCATCTTCTTTAAGGTACTCTTCGTTGCATATAGGCCATTTAGCATCACACACAGAGCTCTCATTTCCCAATGCATGCCAAAGCTCTTCAGAAATATGTGGTGCAAAAGGTGATAAACAAACGACTAATTCACTCAAGATAGATTTTTTATTGCATTTTAGAGATGTTAAATCATTAGCACATATCATGAAAGCTGATACTGAGGTGTTGAAAGAGAAATGCTCGATATCATAAGTCACTTTCTTTATCAGCTTATGCAATGCTTTAAGCTCATCTTTTGAAGGATTATCGTCGGAGAGAGTTAGAATATCATTCTTATAAAAAAGACTCCATACTTTTCGTAGGAACCTGTGCACACCATCTATACCATTGGTGTCCCAGGGCTTTGACTGCTCAAGTGGACCAAGGAACATCTCATACAAACGAAGAGTGTCTGCTCCATATTTTTCTACTATATCATCAGGATTGACAACATTATACATAGATTTGGACATTTTTTCAATTGCCCAACCACATATATATTTACCATTTTCGAGTATGAAATCGGCTGTTTTATATTCAGGACTCCATTCGCGAAACGCTTCTATATCAAGCACATCATTATGTACGATATTTACATCTACATGAATGTCAGTAACATCATATTGTTCCTTCAAGTTATTAGAAACAAATGTATTGGTGCCTTTTATGCGGTAAACAAAATTACTCCTTCCCTGAATCATACCCTGGTTAACCAATTTTTTGAAAGGTTCATCTTCACAAGAGACACCCAGATCGAAAAGGAACTTATTCCAATAACGACTATAAACAAGGTGCCCTGTGGCGTGCTCTGTTCCTCCGATATAAAGGTCAACATTTCTCCAGTAACTATTTTTCTTATCAGAAACAAGCTCTTCGTTATTATGAGGATCCATATAACGAAGGTAGTAAGCCGATGAACCTGCAAACCCGGGCATTGTATTTAGTTCCAAAGGATAACCTTCTTTAGTTTTCCAATTATCAGCTCTTCCCAAAGGTGGTTCGCCTGTTTCCGTTGGAAGATATTTATCCACATCAGGAAGCTCAAGCGGAAGATCTCTTTCATCTAAAGTATAAGGCATTTCATCCTTATAATATATAGGAAACGGTTCACCCCAGTAACGTTGTCTAGAAAAAATTGCATCACGAAGCCTATAGTTGATTTTTCGACTACCGAGTCCACGTTTTTCAACTTCATCAATAGCAGCAGGTATCGCCTGTTCAACAGTCATTCCATTAAGAAAATCGGAGTTCATCATAACTCCTTCTTTAGCATCAAAGCTTTCCTCCGAGATGTCGCACCCCTCTATAAGAGGTATAATTGGCAGATTGAAATGTTTTGCAAAAGCGTAATCACGACTATCATGTCCCGGCACTGCCATTATAGCTCCAGTGCCATAACCTGCAAGTACATAATCTGATATCCATATAGGAATCTGCTCACCCGTGAAAGGATGAATAGCAAAAGTACCTGAAAAAACACCCGACACTGATCTGTCGGTTATTCGCTCACGCTCAGTTTTCTTTTTTGTTTTTTCTATATAATCGTTTACGATAGCCAGTTGTTCTTCTGTAGTCAGCTGCTCAACAAGCTCACTCTCAGGAGCTAGCACCATAAAGGTTACACCAAAAATAGTATCAGCACGAGTTGTAAATATATCAAAAGTAATTTCATTAGATGTTGTAAAGTGCATGACAGCCCCTTCACTCCTACCAATCCAGTTACGCTGAGTTTCTTTTAGTGATTCAGTCCAATCTATACTATCCAACCCTTCTAACAACCTCTCTGCATATGCAGATACACGTAAGCACCACTGTCGCATTTTTCTCTGTTCAACAGGATAACCACCACGTATTGAGAGGCCCTCACTAACCTCATCATTGGCAAGTACGGTTCCTAGGTCTGGTGACCAGTTTACCATTGTATCTCCTAAATAGGCGATTCTATAATTCATCAGAATTTCCTGCTGTTCTTTTTCAGTTTTCTCATTCCACTCTTCAGCTGTAAACTCAATTGATTCTGTAAAAGCAATATCTATACCGGTTGTTCCCTGTGTTGCGAATACTTCAATTAATTCTGCAATTGGCCTTGCCTGTTTTGCCTGATTGCAGTAATAAGAATGAAACATCTGTATAAATGCCCACTGAGTCCATTTATAATAATCGGGGTCACATGTGCGAACCTCGCGACTCCAATCAAATGAAAAGCCTATCTTATCCAGTTGTTCACGATAACGATTTATATTATTTTCGGTGGTCACAGCAGGATGCTGACCTGTTTGTATGGCATACTGCTCTGCGGGAAGTCCATATGCATCATAACCCATAGGGTGAAGCACATTGAAGCCTTGCAAACGTTTATATCTAGAAAAAATATCTGATGCTATATATCCCAGTGGATGCCCCACATGTAGTCCTGCTCCAGAAGGATAGGGGAACATATCTAACACATAAAACTTAGGTTTCGAAGTATCTTCTTTTACTTTGTAGGTTTTGTTTTCTACCCAATATTGTTGCCACCGCTTTTCTATTTCTCTAAAATTGTAGTCCATCCCATTACTTAATTTAAAAAACGGTGCAAAGATAATGATTTATTTGCTTCTAATCCACGTACATTTGATCAATAATATTCGCAAAGCGCTCTAGAATAACTTTTCTACGTAGTTTGAGAGTATTAGTAAGTTCGCCTGTTTCAATAGAGAAAGGTTGAGACAAGAGAGTGAATTTTTTTATCTTTTCATAGTTGGTAAATTGAGCTTGCAGCAACTCTATTCGCCCTGATAAAAAGTCATAAATAACATTATTACCCACCAACTCTTCTGTTGATTTAAATACCATACCTTGAGTAGCAGCATACGCTTCGAGTGCTTTATAATTAGGCACAATCAAAGCACTTACAAACTTTCGCTTATCGCCAATAACTGCAATTTGATCTATATACTTATCTTCGGTTATACGTGTCTCAATCATTTGAGGTGCAATATACTTACCATTTGATGTCTTGTAAAGGTCTTTAATTCTTTCAGTTAAGATTATCTCACCTTCCGCAGTAAGTGAACCAGCATCTCCTGTTCTTAAAAAACCATCATCAGTGAAAGCCTCTTTAGTTGCTTCGGGTTTATTGTAGTAGCCACTCATAACTGTTCCACCTTTAACTAATATCTCATTGTTTTCGCCAATTCTTACCTCTGTGTCAGGCATAATCTTACCTACAGTACCAATTTTATAGCCAGTGGTTGTGAAACAACTAACGGTAGCTGTTGTTTCTGTCAGTCCGTATCCATAAATAATGTGTACATCAATTGATTGAAGAAACTCATTTATATTATCAGACAACTGTGCACCGGCAACAGGAAAAAAATTACCACGATCAATTCCAACTAATCGTTTTATCAGATTGAACACTGTATATTTATAGATGAAAAATTTGATGCTGAGACCAAAAGGAGGCTTCAAACCTTCATTTATAAATTCTAGATTGTGACGTCGTCCTGTATTAACAGCATCTGTAAATAGCCATTTGATTATACCCGATGAGGAGTCTATTGTTTCTTTAACTCCATCATAAACCTTCTCCCAAAATCTTGGCACATTACTCATCAAAGTTGGCCTTATCTGCTTAATAGTTTCCCTAATTTCAGAGGGTTCTCTATTAATAGCCACAGTAATACCTTTATAAAGACAATAGAATGTCCACGCTTTTTCAAAAATATGCGTCAACGGTAGAAAACACATTGAGAGGTCCTTATCTGAAATATTAGTAATTCTTATATCATGGATTTTAAATGCTTTCAGATAGTTGGCATGAGACAACATCACTCCTTTCGGCTCTCCGGTTGTTCCTGAAGTATAGATAATTGTTGCAAGATCGCTCTCTTTTAGCTGCTTCATACGAGCTTGAACAAGAGCAAGTGACTCTGAATTATCTCCTGTGGGTACAAATTCATCGAAATAGACAGATGTCTTATCATCAGGCTGACGTATAACACTATTATCGAAAATAATAAGCTTTTGCAGGAATTTACTTTCCTGTTGTACCTTATAAGCATTATTGTATTGAAACTGTTCACCAACAAAAATCAAACTGATTTGAGCATCATCAACTATATACTTTACTTGACTAGGTGAGGAGGTAGCATACATGGGTACCATAACTGCTTTATTGGCAAATGCAGCAAAATCAGTTATCAGATATTTTTCCATATTCTGTGAGTATACTCCCACTTTACTATCTGGCTGTAATCCTATATCTGCCAATGCCTGAGCAGTTTTCATGATTTTATCGGCAAACATGGACCATGACATATCCACCCATGCACCTTTGTTATTCTGATATTTTAAAGCAGTTCTATTCTTATATTTTTGAGCCTGTTTATGAATTAGCTCTCCCAGATGAAAATATGTCATAGTGTTCCAGTTTTTTCTTTCAAAAGTACATTTATTTATCGTAATTTTAAATATAAACATATTTATTTATTAAAAATTGCTATAATTAAAATTTTGTTTTCTGAAAGTTTAGCTTAACATTCTTAAAACACGACGTTTAATTAACTACACTTAACGAGAATTAGTTTTGAGAATTAAAACGACTAATTATCTTTGTAGCGTTATGAAAGGACATTGCTTTGCATTGCTAACTCTGATTACTACGCTTTTACCTTACATAGTAAAAGCACAGGATCATTATGCAACAAATACTATATATTTGATGCCAAACGTATATCCCGCTATTGTGATGGAAGGTGACACAATAGCATGCATGTGGTTGGGTGATTTCATAAAGTACTCGCCTTTAACATTCCAAAGTACAAAAGAACAAGTAGCCTATTCAAGACTTGTGAGAGATGTAAAAAAGGCTCTCCCATATGCTAAGCAAATTGCAGGCATCATCACCGAAACATATGAATATATGGAGACTCTGCCTAATGATAAAGCAAGACAAGAGCACCTTAATAAGATGGAAAAATATCTGAAGGATGAGTACACTCCTCATATGAGAAAATTCACTAAATCACAAGGTCAACTGCTTATGAAGCTTGTTGATAGGGAAACTAACTCCTCATCATATAACATTATTGATGCATTTATGGGAAGCTTCAAAGCATGGACTTATAATGTGTTTGCCGGTTTATTCGGGAACAACTTGAAAGTTCGCTACAATCCTTATGGAGAAGACAGAATGACTGAACGTGTGTGCGTTCTCGTGGAACAGGGTGCTGTTTAATTTTTTTTTGCTATCTTTGCAAAACATTACAGTTTCACGATTAAATTTATGCGAATAAATTCCCTTAAGGATTTCCAACCCTCATTATTTCAAACATTAAAAAGTTACAACAAAGAGAAATTCATGGCCGATCTCATGGCTGGATTGATCGTTGGTGTTGTGGCTTTACCATTAGCTATCGCGTTTGGTATAGCTTCGGGAGTAACACCTGAAAAAGGTATATATACTGCTATTATTGCAGGTTTTTTAATTTCTTTTCTGGGTGGAAGCACTGTCCAGGTGGGAGGGCCAACAGGTGCATTTATTGTAATAGTTTACGGAATAGTTGAACAACATGGTGTTCAAGGACTGGCTATAGCAACGGTTCTTGCAGGAGTCATGCTTATGATGATGGGGTTTCTAAAACTAGGATCAATAATTAAATTTGTACCCTACCCTATTGTTGTAGGATTTACAAGTGGTATTGCTCTGACAATTTTTTCCACACAAATTAAAGATTTTTTCGGACTAACAACACCTAGGCTGCCGTCAGGCTTTATAGAGAAATGGGTTATTTATTTTCAGTATTTTGATTCGGTAAATTGGTGGGTAGTGATTATAGCTGCGGTTAGTGTGGCAATAATAGTGTTTACACCAAAAATTTCAAAGAAAATACCAGGCTCTCTGATAGCTTTGATAGTAATAACTGTGGTGGTCTATTTTATGAGAAATAATGCCAACATAGCAGGACTAGAAACAATCGGTGACAGATTTATTATTCAAAATGAGCTTCCAGAAATAAAAGAGATTCCAATTAATCTTGAAAGCATTAGACTTTTGTTCCCCTCTGCCTTCACTATTGCCATGCTTTGTGCTATTGAGTCGTTGTTATCTGCAACTGTTGCTGATGGTGTTACAGGAGAAAAACACAATTCCAATATGGAACTTGTAGCTCAAGGGGCAGCAAATATAATAACTCCATTTTTTGGAGGGATACCAGCTACTGGTGCAATAGCACGTACAATGACTAACATCAACAATGGAGGAAAAACACCTGTCTCAGGTATTATACACTCACTTGTACTTTTGCTAATAGTTCTCTTCTTGGGTGATCTTACAAGACACATCCCTATGGCATGTTTAGCAGGAATTTTAGTGGTAGTTTCCTACAACATGAGTGAGTGGCGTACGTTTGTCTCTCTTGCGAAACAGTCAGGCTCGACACGCACAGTACTTTTCACTACTTTTTTACTTACAGTTGTGTTCGACCTCACGATTGCCATTGCAGTTGGATTACTTCTTGCAGTTTTTTCATTTCTCAAACGTATGAATGAATATACTCAAGTATCTCATACTACTGGCAAAATAGATTTAGATGTTGATAGTGAATCTCTTGTTCAACATGGAGAAGAAGAGGTTATGCATTTGCCAAAGAGTGTTGAAGTGTATGAGATTAGAGGACCTTTTTTCTTTGGTGTTGCAAATAAGTTTGACGAGAAAATGCGCCTTTCAGGTGAATACCATGAAATTAGAATTATTCGTATGAGAAAAGTTCCGTTTATAGATTCAACAGGACTAAACAACCTTGAAATGTTGTGTAGAAATTCTCATAAGGAAAAAATACAGATTATTCTTTCAGGAGTAAATCAAAGTGTAATGGAGAAAATTAACAAGTCTAAGATTCCTGAAATAATTGGTGAAGAAAATATCTGTTCAGACATCCATTTGGCTGTAAAGAGAGCTATTGAATTAGATGCTAAGCTGAAACAGAAAAAACATTAAAACAATACCGTATGAAAGGCAACCGGTATAGGGTTACTGACTGGCTCCCAACCACTGTTAAAGAGATGGCTCTTCGCGGTTGGAATGAGGTAGATGTAGTTCTGTTTTCCGGTGATGCGTATATTGATCATCCTTCTTTTGGTACTGCAGTTATTGGACGATTGATGGAGAGTGAAGGGCTGCGAGTGGCTATTGTTCCTCAACCCAACTGGAGAGATGATCTGCGAGATTTCAAGAAATTTGGAAAACCTAAGTATTTCTTTGCTGTGACCGCAGGTGTAATGGATTCAATGATAAATCATTATACTGCAAATAAAAGGTTACGTTCAAATGACGCATATACTCCCGATGGAAGATCTGATATGCGACCTGACAGAGCTGTGACTGTATATTCAAAAATTTTGAAAGATCTATACCCTGATGTGCCTATTGTATTGGGAGGTATTGAAGCATCTCTAAGACGTGTAACACACTACGACTACTGGAATGATTCTCTACACAAAACGATACTATGTGATAGCGGTGCAGATTTTCTGATTTACGGTATGGGTGAGTTACCATTAAAACAACTTATTAGTAATATTCAAGCAGGAATAGAAGTTAGAGAAATGAATGATATCCCACAAACAGCCTTTCTAACTTCAGCAAAGAATATACCTAAAAACTCGTTTAAAGAGGAAGTTACTCTCTTTTCACATGAGGAGTGCCAGAAGGATAAACTTAAACAGGCAAAAAACTTCAAGGTAGTTGAGGAGCAGTCAAACAGGATGTCAGCTTCAAGAATATTACAGTCAGTAGACGACAAAACACTTGTTGTCAATCCACCATATCCTCCCATGGAAGATGAAGAGATTGATGCTTCTTTTGATTTGCCATACACCCGTCTACCACATCCTAAATATAAAGGGAAACACATCTCGGCATATGAAATGATCAAGTTTTCAGTAAATCTTCATAGGGGATGTTTTGGAGGATGTGCATTCTGTACTATCTCAGCTCATCAAGGCAAGTTTATCGCTTCCAGGACTAAAGGGTCTATTTTAAATGAGGTGATAAAAATAACAGAGATGCCTGACTTCAAGGGGTACATAACGGATCTGGGAGGACCTTCAGCAAATATGTATAAAATGCAGGGGAAAGACTTAAATATATGCAGAGAATGTAAAAGACCTTCCTGTATTTTCCCTAAAGTATGCTTTAATCTGAACACTGACCACACTGCTCTTATTGACATTTATGACTCTGTAGATTCTATGCCCGAAATAAAAAAATCTTTCATTGGAAGCGGGATACGATATGATATGTTGCTACATGAATCAGAAGAAAAACAGACCAATGCTGCTAACAAGAAATATATAGAGAAATTGATTAGAAATCACGTTTCCGGAAGACTTAAAGTTGCACCTGAACATACATCCGACTCCACTCTCAAAATTATGCGCAAACCATCATTTAATTTTTTCTTTAGGTTTAAAAAAATATTTGATGAACTAAACACTAAGTATCAGCTTAAACAGCAATTGTTGCCCTATTTTATATCATCACATCCCGGTTGCACTGAAGAGGATATGGCTGAGTTGGCGGCCGTTACTAAAAACTTGGATTTCAAACTGGAACAGATCCAAGATTTTACTCCATCTCCTATGACTCTTGCTACTGAAATCTATTACACTGGTTATCACCCTTATACTCTTCAACCAGTTTATACCGCAAAAACAAAAGATGAAAAATTAGCTCAACGACGGTTCTTCTTCTGGTATGATCCTAAAAAGAAGAGAACAATAATTAATGATTTGAAAAAAATTAAAAGAGCTGATATCATCAATATACTTTATCCTAAAGATAGGTGACACTTGATGGCTCAGATAATAGCTTACAAGAGATAACAGTTAAGTATTGTTAAATACTCATTTTATTTCAATATTCATGCAACGTTTTTAGACTTTACTCATCTACTATGTAGTATAGTGTAAAATCACAAAAGTTTAAAACTGTGAATAGAATGCAAAATAAGCTCTTCATGTTTGGTTTAGCATTATTTGGAATCCTCTTTATTACAATTGGATGTGATGATAATTCCAAATCTTTGAGCAATTTTGGTATCGATATTGCTACTATCATTCCTGAAGGTGACAATATTTATTCACTACAGCTTGATAATGGAAAGAGACTTTGGCCAACTGCTACAAGAGTCAACTTCACTCCATCAGACAACCAACGAGTACTTATTAATTACACAATACTTTCTGAGCAGAAAGATGGGTTTGATCATTATGTAAAGATTAATGATATATGGGAAATGCTTACAAAACAAGTGGTTAAACTAAATTCCCAAAACGAAAATATGATTGGTAACGACCCGATAAAGACAAACTCAATATGGGTTGGTGGCGACTACCTTAATGTTTCGTTTATGTTTAACTATGGAGATGAACAGCCCCACCTAATTAACTTAGTTGAAAATGTTATAACACCTGAGTTTGACCAAGATAAAGTTGAACTGTCTTTCAGACATAACTCTTTTAACAGTCAGTCGGATAAATTATATGAAGGTTTTGTATGCTTTGATTTAAAACCTTTACGCGTACTGGAGGCCGACTCTGTAAAGATTTCAATTAAAGTAAAAGAATGGACAGATAAAACAAATAGCAATACAAAAGAATCAATATATGATGTAGTTTACAGATATAATCAACATGTGACTAAAGCTAGCACTGAGATACCTATACCTGTTACAACATCAAATGAATACTATTAATAAGTAAAAACCACTACTAAATTAGTTCTATTTCTTATATGACTTTTTTGATTTTCCAAAAACCGGATGACCCCTGTGAAGAGATCATTCGGTTGTCTTTTTTCATACATTATTACTGCATCACAACACTTGCATAGCATTAAAATAGTGATAGCTGAGAACCTTTGAACAATTGAAGAAAATAAATAAAGATTAAATAGGATTCAATAGATTATAATTAAATACTACTGTAAGGCAGATTAGCTAAGGCTTCCGATATTCGCTCAATTACTTCTTTTATAGGTTTTTCAACCAGTCCTCTCATGAAGGGATTAAGGTTTGATTGTACATGCATTAAAAACTCAGTATCATTTTTTGCTAAAGATTGAATACGGAATTCCATAAAGATTTCAAATGGTAGTTCTTTCGATTTAAACTTAACCAACTTGTCAAGCTCACGTTCGGTCACAACAAATGTTACTCTACCAATAGACTCTACCGTAAATGAAACAGTATCTTTATCAAAATTAAAATTTTTGATTTTATCCTCAGGAATCATTCCTTTAATCAATTCCAGATTACGAAGATCTGAAAGCACTCTGAATATATCTGAGTCAGAATGAGGAATAACTTTTATTTCACTGACAAACTCTGTCATAATTTTATAGTTTTAGCAGACTTCCCCCAATTTTCAGGATCTTTACGCCAATCCTGCAGTGTTTTAAGTTCTGATTCATCAATATAATCGGTTGCTAATGCTTCGTCTAAGATTGCATCATAATCACAAAGAGTAGTAAGCTCTACTCTTGCTTCATGCATATTATCAACTGAGTGTGGAAAACCATATGTAAATATTGCAAGCATTCCTAATACATGGGAACCATTACGTCTTAAGGCTTCAACAGCTTTAAGACTACTGCCACCTGTTGATACCAAATCCTCAATGACAACTACTTTTTGTTTTGGTTTAAGATCGCCCTCTATCAAATTCTCTAGCCCATGATCTTTGGGAGAAGAACGTATGTATACAAATGGAAGACCTAAAAGATCGGCAACTAATGCTCCAGGTGCTATAGCACCTGTAGCAACACCTGCTATAGCATCGGTTTGTGGATATTTTTCAAGAATAATTCTAGCAAATTCAACTTTTAAAAAATTGCGAATAAGTGGATATGACATCAACTTACGATTATCACAATAAATAGGTGATTTCCAGCCTGATGCCCATGTAAAAGGGTTAGAAGGCTGTAATTTAATCGCCTTAACTTTGAGTAGCTTCTCAGCTGTTATTTTTCGTACTGTTTTCATTTTTTCATTAGCTTCAACATGGTTTAACTGCAAAAATAGTGCTTATAAATGAATTTTGCTTCAATTGCTGACAAATTGATTTAAAAAACTTCTCCAATTGTTGCGATACTTATCTTCAGGTTCCTACATTTCTGTAAAGCTATACCACAGGCTTCAATTGTTGATCCTGTTGTAATTACATCATCAACTAGTAGGATATGTTTTTGCTCAAATACTTGAATATCTTTAACATCAAAAATATTTTTCACATTTTCCCATCGTTCTGTTTTAGTTCTTTTAGTTTGAGTTGGATTGTGAATAACCCTCACAAGACTGTTTGTCAACATAGGTATTAATGTAATATCTGATATTCCTTGCGCAATTATTTCGGCTTGATTATAACCTCGATCTTTTCTCTTTTTGGGATGCAGTGGTACCGGTACAATCATATCTACAGGTCTTATAAAATCACTACCTATAAGATCTTCTCCAAACATACGTCCTAACAGCACTCCTATTTCTTTTTTATTATGATACTTTAAATTATGTATTAACGGAGGTAGAACACCTCCATATGTGTAAACACAATAACTGGCTATTCTATCGAATGGAATCCTTCCTGCCATCAATGTTTCCACTGTATTATCTTTAAACTTATAATTATTTGTTTTGGGCAACTTATATAAACAACTTAAACAGACGCCCATTTCTTTATCGAGCAGTTCACTACCACATACAACACACACCTTAGGAATAAAAAGTTGTGACAACTTACTGAAAATGTTACTCCTTTTATTATTAATGTTCATCTTTACAGCTTAAATTCAATTTTTCCATACATGAAATAATCTCTTTCATTTCAAATCCTCTTCCTAGAGCATATCTTATTAGTTTGTTCTTTTTATCATTTTCAGTTTTGCCTTTAATCACTCTCCATTTTTTCTCGAGTACAGATTCGAGAGACATATTTAGCTCTAAGACAGAATACTCATTAATTACTTTTTGAATTATTTCATAAGGTATTTTTTTTTGTCTTAATGCTAGCTCTATTTTCTTTTTCCCCCATTTGTTAAACTTAAGCTTGTCGCTTATATAACTTCTGACAAATCGTTCATTGTTGATAAAGTTTTTTTCTATTAGACTATTCAATATACTTTCAATTTCCTCAGCTTGTAAATTTAGTTTAAATAGTTTCTGAGATACATCAAAACTACAATACTCTTTTTGTGAACATAGTCGCGCCATTCGAGAGAAAGCTTGTTCCTCAGAAATTACCTTATACTGTTTATTCATGATAAGCTGTTTAAATTGATAATTTTGCTTTTTTTACTCCTTTAATCATTCTAAAATTACCAGAAATATCTTTTCGTAGTTCAATTGATTTAAATCTTTTATTGAAAAGTATTTGACTAAGTTGTTCTCCATAAGATCTATTTATTTCAAAATATAATTCTCCATTATCTTTAAGTAGAAATAGTGCAATATTTATAATTTTTTCATAAAAAAGAAGAGGGTTATCGTTGGGTACAAACAGAGCTTTGTGTGGTTCATAACGGAGAACATTTTCATCCATAGTGGCTTTTTCAGACTCCACCACATAAGGGGGATTACTAACTATTATATCAAACTTTTCAGCTCCTAAGACATCCTGTTTGACTTTTAGAGCCAAAACATCCTGTTGACTAAAATTAACTGTAACATTATTTAATCTTGCGTTATTCATGGCAACTTTCAAAGCATCTTTAGAAATATCCCATGCATGAACCTTAGAATCTGGAAGTTTCTTAGCTAAAGTTACTGCTATACAACCGCTTCCTGTTCCAATATCAAGTATGTTAGATTTTTCATTAGATATTTCAGTTATAATCCACTCGACAAGCTCTTCAGTTTCAGGTCTTGGAATAAGTACATTCGGAGTAATCGTAAAATTAAGTCCATAAAACTCAGTTTTACCTAAAATATATTGTATCGGTTCATTTTTTTTCAATCTGCTTACAATATCCTCAACTTTGTTTAGCATTGATGGCGATAAATTATTAATTTTGTCTGAATTAATTTCAGTATAACCAATACTAAACACTTCTTCCAAAATAATTCGAACAAGTGTAGACAGCTCTGAATAAGTGTATTGATCTTCCAACTCACGACGAATATTATTAATAAGATGTTGTTGCATAGAATTAATGGTTGAAAACAACAAAGGTACAAAAAAATGGAGCTGAATCCGACTTATATGCAAAGATGCCTTTTTTTGGCACGTAAAGGTGAGGGTTTTACAAAATCCAATCCAATGGTAGGAGCTGTGATAGTGCATAAAAATAAAATAATTGGTGAAGGGTATCACAGGCAATTTGGTGAAGCTCATGCAGAAGTTAATGCTATAAACTCAGTTAAGGATCAGTCGCTATTACAGGAATCCACGATGTATATTTCGCTTGAACCTTGTGCCTACCAAGGAAAAACACCTCCATGCACAGAGTTAATTATATCAAAAAAAATACCTCGAATAGTTATTGCTTCAAGAGACCCTAACCCAAAAGTTGCAGGGAAAGGTGTTGATATATTACTCAATAATGGTGTTGAGGTTAAAGAAGAAATACTTAAAGAAGAGGCTCTTGAAATAAATCGTTTCTTCTTTGTTAATCAATTATATTCCAGACCTTTTGTAATATTAAAATGGGCTCAAAGTAAAGATGGTTTTATAGATCTCATTAGAAAACCTAATGATAATAAGCCTCCATCTATTATATCAAATAAGCTTACTAGTAGTATAGTACACAAGTTTAGGACTCAAATTCAGGGTATACTGGTCGGTACTAATACTGCAATTCTTGATAACCCAAAACTTACAGCCAGGAAATGGTTCGGCGACAATCCCACAAGAATTGTTATTGATAAAGACAATAAAATTCCAATAGATAGTTCATTATTTGACGGCACTGTACCAACTATTGTTTTTACAGCATCGACTCAGAATAATATAAAAAAAACTGACAATATCAAGTTCATAAAGATTGATTTTTCTAAAGACTCTAACAAGCTTATACTGAGTCACCTTTACAAAGAAAAAATTTATTCACTAATGGTGGAAGGAGGGTCTAAACTATTAACGTCATTTATAGAAAAAAAACTTTGGGATGAAGCATACATTGAAGTTTCTGATAAACAATTATGTCAAGGTGTTAAGTCTCCAGAAATAACTGGTCATTTAATAAGCAATAAAAGATATCTAAACTCAACTCAGTATTATTTAAAGAGTGAAATATCTCGAAATTTTCTTTAAATATTCATTATAATATGGTTAAAGAGAAAAATCTTCCTACTTTTGCACAACTTAATGTGGTGTACAATATTTTTGAAACAAATGATATCTAAAAAAATTCTCTGGACTTCTATTCTTTTCATGAATTTGTTATTGTTCTTTTCTTGTTTAGGGTCTTCCAATGACATAGAATTAGAGTATTCTCCTGATGCGCAAATATATTCATTTTCAATGTCATCAAAAACAGACAGCTTAAGTGTATTGACAGCGACAAAATTTACAATTGATCAGATAAATAATAGGATATTCAACAAGAACCCACTACCCTTTCAGTTTCATGTAGATAGCATAGCTCTAAGCATCGCAGGTTCAATTACTTTAGATCCCTTTTCAAGTGTATCCATACAACTTTCTAACGATAGTACATTTCTCTGGACACAGTCCGACTCGATTGACTTTTCATTATTAAAAAGTATTACCACTACTTCTCCCAATGGTGAAAATGAAAAGACTTATCTGTTTCAGCTAAATATATATGAAAAGGACCCATCTGTTTTATCTTGGGAAAAAATTTCAGAAAGCTATTTACCACAGGGAATTGAACAACAAAAAACTATAGCTTTTAACAATCGATTTATAACCTATAACCTTTTAAATGGTAAAGTTACTGCCACATCTTCTCCATTAGACGATGGGGTGAACTGGATATCGACAGAACTATCGGAACTACCTCCAACAGTAATATTATCATCTCTTACTATTTCAAAAAATGCACTGTTCCTTATTGATGAAAACAACAGATTATTTAGATCATCCAATGGTTATTCATGGATTCAGGTTGCAACAGATTATCCAATTATAGCTATCTATGGGATACTACCTTCTGCAACAAAAGGAGATATTCTTGTAATGGTAAATGACAATGATACATATAAAATTGCTGAGACTGATGATTTCTCTACTATACATATAATGGAAATGGATGCCTTTAGCAGTCCGATTGATCTTCCCTCAAAAAACTTTTCTACATCTCAAATTGAAAGTAAAACTACATACGCAGTCAAATATATCTCTATAGCAGGTGGAGTTAAAGCTAATAATTCATATAATAATGATATATGGATTATACAGGAGAAAGATGGTATTATAACTGCTTTAAAATCAAAAAAAACGAATCCTATTTCATTAGATGGCAGTACGATTTTTTTCTATGATGAGAAGCCATATATTTTGTTATTTTCATCAGAAGGAAACAGTTTTATTTATTCTAAAAATAATGGAGCTGAATGGGAGTATACAGACCAAAATCAAGCTCTTCCATCCAATTTTGATTATAGAAAAAATGCATCGGTAATTACCGATAATAATAATATATGGATATTCGGCGGAGTATCTCAGGCTCAAAACCAAATTGTGGATGTCTGGAAAGGACGGCTTAATAAGTTTGATTTAAACTAAAAGAATTATTCCTTTTCATAATACTTTATCATCTCGTTTTGCGTTTACATTGTATATAAGCAAATCAGAAATTGATATGAGAAACTGTGAAAAGAAGTTTTTATTATACCTAATATTATTGGTTGCGGGGCTAACCTTTTCGGTGAAAACAATGTCTCAGGAGTATATTTATGAGGTGGGTGGAACAACTGGCACCTCTTTTTATATGGGTGATGCCAACAAAACTAAATTATATTTACACCCACAAATTTCAGGAGGTGCATTGTTTAAATATAACATCAACTTTCATTGGGCAATAAGAGCTAATTTTCTTGTAGGCAAAGTTTCAGGAAACAGTGAGGAATCTGGCAATATTTTTCCTTATGATCAAAATGTAATTTTTAAACGAACTTTCACGGAACTGGGGACACAGGTCGAATTTAATTTTTTACCCTATAGTGATAAATATTCTTTTATTGGAACAAAAACTTATTCGCCATATGTTTTTACAGGAGTAGGAGTAACGCATGTATCAGATGAAAGTGATTTTTTTGGTATCAACATGCCATTAGGAATTGGATTTAAATATAAAGTAAGAAACAAAATAAATATAGGAATCGAGTTTTCAATGAGAAAACTTTTTGCAGATAACTTAGATGACATGGATAATCCATACAATATTAAAAGTAGTTTGCTTAAGAATCAAGATTGGTATTCTTTAACTATGATTTTTCTGACTTGGGAATTCGGTTTACGTACTGACCCTTGTCATGGAATGTAACAATATAGCCGTTATAAAATGTCATTATTAGACTATATAGATCATAACCGCCTTCCAGTTCATATTGCTATTATAATGGATGGAAATGGAAGATGGGCAACAAGTAAAGGATTAGAAAGAGGAGAGGGACATAAAGAGGGAGTCAGAGCTATAAACCGTGTGTTAGAAGCCGCTTCCAGAGTATCAGTACAATATCTGACACTATATGCCTTTTCTACTGAAAACTGGAGTCGCCCGATTGAAGAAGTTAATGGACTTATGGATCTTTTGGTTTATGCCATAAGTGAAGAGACTGAAGCACTTAAAAAAAACGGTGTTAGAATTATCTGTATGGGTGATATGAACAGATTGCCGAAATATGCTCGTTCTGCACTCAAAGAGTGTATACGTCAAACAGAAACAGGAACACGTATTACACTAAATATCGCATTAAGTTATTCGTCAAAGTGGGAGATTACTGAGGCAACTAAAAGAATTACAGATGATGTTATTAGTGGAGTTTTAAATAAAGAAGATATTTGTGAAGAAACCATAGGCATGTATCTTACAACTAGTGGAATACCCGATCCTGATTTATTAATTCGAACAGGAGGTGAACAGCGAATAAGTAATTTCATGTTTTGGCAATGTGCTTATACGGAATTTTACTTTACTGAAGTTTACTGGCCTGATTTTGATGAAAAAGAACTGTATGAAGCAATTATAGATTATCAGGGTCGTGAGAGGAGATACGGTAAAATTACTGAACAGGTAGAACCTCCGCATATAGAACCTAAACCTAATAAATAAAAGTAAGAGAAAAGAAAATATCATAATGTTGAAGAGAATATTCAATTTACTTTTGCTATTAATAATACTTTCACAGACATTATTATTGGCTCAATCTAACGATTCAATACCACAAATTGAGTCGAACGATCTGACTGTGAACTATACTACTTCTCCTAAAACCTATTATATTGCAGATATTATTGTAACCGGGGTAGAAGAAACCATGTATGCCGGACAGGAATTCGTGCTTATAAACTTTGCGGGTTTATCAATAGGACAGGAAATTCAAATCCCAGGTGAAGAAATAACAAATGCTCTTAAAAGATTTTGGAGACAAGGTCTTTTTTCTGATGTTAAAATCCTACAAAATAAAATTGAAGGGGATAGTGTATGGTTAGAAGTTCAGTTGACAGATCGGCCAAGGGTATCAGATATCCGATATACTGGAATGAAAAGAAGTGAACAGAGTGATATTGAAACAAGAGTAGGATTTGTTAAAGGGAATCAGATTACACCACCTCAAATTGCAAGAGCAGAGATATTAATAAAAAACTATTTCGATGAAAAAGGGTTTGGTGATGCAGAGGTAAGACTTATACAGCATCCTGATGCTACAGGTGAAAATCAGATAATTCTTGAAGTTGCTGTAGATAAGAAAGAGAAACTTAAGGTTAACAATATAACTATCGAGGGTAATACGTCTCTCTCAGACAGAACATTAAAGAGAGCGATGAAAAAAACTAATGAGAAAGGAAAACTATGGAATATCTTCCGAGGTAAAAAGTTTGTTGAAGAACTATATGAAGAAGATAAAATAAATCTTATTGTAAAGTATCATGAGGAAGGTTATCGCGATGCTGAAATTCTAAGAGACACTGTATTTAAGTATGATGAAAAAACAGTAAATATAGAAATTCTCCTAGAAGAAGGACCTCTTTATCATATACGTTCCATTAACTGGGTGGGTAATACTCAATACCCATCTGCTCAACTTTCTCAGCTACTTAATATGACTTCAGGAGATATATATAATCAGAAGAAGCTGGAAGAAAGACTTATTATGGATGAAGATGCGGTAATAAATCTTTATCAAAACAACGGCTACTTATTCTCTAATATAGACCCGATTGAAATTAACATCGAAAACGATTCAATTGATTTAGAGTTACGTGTTATTGAAGGACCAAAAGCAACAATTAAACGTATTATTATACAAGGTAACGACCGTCTTTACGAGGATGTGATTCGTCGCGAATTAAGAACAAAACCAGGTGCCGTTTTCAGTAAAAATGATTTGTTAAGATCTGTACGTGAAATAGCACAAACAGGACATTTCGACCCTGAAGCTCTTTCAGCTGATATTGGTCAAGGTATTAATCCTAACCCTGAAGATGGAACAGTTGATATTACATATCCTTTAACATCAAAAGGAAATGATCAGATAGAATTTTCTGCTGGTTGGGGTGTAACTGGACTTGTTGGAAAACTTAGTCTTCGCCTAAACAACTTTTCTCTTAGAAATATGCTAAACCCATCAATGCATAGAGGCATAATTCCCCAGGGTGATGGACAAACACTGGTGTTAAGTGCACAAACAAACGGACAATATTACCAATCTTATCAATTTCAATTTATTGAACCATGGTTTGGAGGTAAAAGACCTAATTATTTCTCTGTAAATGCATATTATTCACGATATACAGGACTAAACAGTGAATTTTACCAAAGAAATGCAGGTTCCTATTCCTATGGCTATGGAGGTTATCCAGGTTATGGAAGTTATGGAGGTTACGGCGGATATGGAGGTTATCCAGGTTATGGTGGATATGGTAGCAATTATATGTATCAAGATATGGCAGAATATTCTCAAGACCCTGATCAGGTGTTTAATATTCTTGGTACATCTATTGATTATGGTAAAAGCCTTGAGTGGCCTGATGATTATTTTCAATTAATGGGAAGTATTGGATTTCAGCGATATGAATTGAAAAATTGGACTTATAATCGATTCACCTTTTCAACAGGAGTGAGCAATAGTGTTACTCTTGGATTAAACTTATCCCGCACCTCTATAGATAATCCAACTTATACCAGAACGGGCTCTGAATTCTCATTTAGTGTAAGTGCTACTCCCCCATTCTCATTGTGGGATGGTAAAGATTATAGCAAAATGGAAGATAGCAATCCTGATAAACACAGATGGAATGAATATCATAAATGGAAATTGAAGATGCGTACCTATACATCTCTAACACCATTAACAATAATAAGAACTCCGGTAATTGCGACTAGAGCAGAATTTGGAGTCCTTGGTCACTATAACAAAGATAAGCTAACATCTTTTGAAACTTTTGATGTGGGTGGAGACGGAATGACTGGTTATACAAGCAGTTTTGCTACAGAAACAGTAGCTCTAAGAGGATACGAAAACAACTCTATAGCTACCCAAGCAAGAGCATACACGCGTTTGGGATTGGAGCTACGATACCCATTTATTCTTGAATCAAATACTACTATTTACGGAGTTGGTTTTTTAGAAGCAGGAAATGCATGGATGAGTTTGAAGGAGATAAATCCTTTCGACCTAAAACGTTCTGCTGGCGTAGGAGTAAGAATATTTTTACCTATGATTGGATTAATGGGGATTGATTGGGCATATGGATTTGATACTGTTTATGGTTCTACAGGCTACAGAAACAAAGGAGGCAGCCAGTTCCACTTCATTATAGGGCAAGAGTTTTAACGCTTTTAACATAAATTACAAAGAGTCCTGTAAACGTTTTAGTATTTTGACTGTCATTATAAAACAGATTAAAAAAACAAGATATGAAGAAAATAGTTTTATTTATAGGCTTATTTATAGTGCTAAGTATTAGTAGTAGTGTTGCTCAGCAATATGCTCTAATTGACATGGAGTACATTCTAAACAGGATTCCATCATATGAAAGTGCAAACGATCAATTGGAGGCTCTATCTAAAGAGTGGCAAAGCATTGTTGACATAGAAGTTGAAGAGGTTGATGCTATGTATAAAAAATATCAGGCAGACCTAAGTTTCCTATCTGGTGAAGAGAAAACCAAGCGAGAAAATGAAATCGTTACAAAAGAAAATACAATTCAGGATCTTCGGAATCAATATTTTGGTCCTGATGGAGAATTATTTAAAAATCAAGAGAGGCTGATTAAGCCAATTCAGGATAATATTTACGAAGCTGTCAAAGATATATCAACTAATTCCGGCTACGTTGTGGTTATTGATAGAGCATCTGCCACTTCAATTATATTTGCATCACCAGAAATTGACATTAGCGACGAAGTCCTTTCAAGGTTAGTCTATTAGGATTTTATAGCTATCTTTGTATCCAATTTTTTGAATCATCAGAAATCATTAATTATAAATTATAAAACAGTAATCATGTTAAAGAAATTATTAATCTTTATTATTGCACTTGCTCCTATTGCACTTGTCGCACAGGATTTGAAATTAGCGTATATAAACACGCAAGAGGTGTTTTCATCTATGCCTGAACTATCCAGTATAGAAACACAGCTTAATGATAAACAAGAACAAATAACAAAAAATGGACAAGCTTTAGCTGATGAATATAACAAAAAGCTCGACGAGTTTGAAGCAGCAGCAGCGACTTCATCTGAAGCAATAAGACAGGATCAGCAGGCACAATTGCAATCTATAGAACAAAGATATCAACTCTTCATACAAAACAGCCAGCAGGAATTAGAACAGCTGCAACAACAGCTACTTGGACCAGTTAACCAAAAGATATATGATGCTATTCAAGCCATAGGAGTAGCAAGCAATTATACCTATATTTTTGATATATCAAATATGCAATCACCGATTGTTTATACCAATCCTTCTGCAATTGATATTACTCAGGAAGTGAAGACTCGTTTAGGAATACAATAAGTATAAAAAGATTTATATAGGAGGGTCTCAATTACAATTTAATTATGAGGCCTTTTTATTTTTATATATATCTCTAAATTTAACTTTGCATTCCTTTTATCACAAGTAAAGGAGTGTCGGAGTGAAACAACATTTTACGTGCAATTCCAGGATTAAACATCCTTGCAAAGATATTCCGTCTTGAACTAGATAAAGAAATCATATCTATATTACCCTCTGTAACACAATTTTCAAGAGTTTCCTCAAGACTATCAGATTGGTCAATTAACATATAACTTGTTTTCAACTGTGGATATAATTCTGAAAGCTTGTTTTTAAGACCTGAAAGCTTAATCTCATTCCAAACATCCTCCTTCTTTGCTATATGTGCTAAAATAATTTCAATCTGATAAGGTTTTAAGAGCTTCATCATAATATCAAGAGCTTTAAATTCTCTCTCTTGAAAATTTGTTAGAAAAACAATCCTATTTATTTCAGACATACTATTTACTTTAGCATCCTCAGGTATCGCGAAGATAGGAGTTCTACTTCCATCCATAACTTCTGCTGTTACGCTTCCTATTAAATCAAGATCTTTTGCATTCTTACCTCTTGTGCCCATGACAATTGCTGTAGGCTTCATTTTCTTTGAATAAGAAATAATCTCTTCCTCAGGTAATCCTTCAACAAGTGTAGTTGTATAAGTTACTTTAGGAAATACACCTTTCGAGATATTATCATCCACTATCTTTACAAGATTGTTCATTTCCTTTTTTGTGTTATTTTTCACATCTTGATACACATCCCTGTCTGTTATATTCAATGCAAATGAATCTCCAAAAGGAATTGAAGCTGGATAAAAAGGAGTGAAAAATGCATGCATTAACTTAACACTACAATTTAGATCATCTGCAAGACGAAAACCAAATTCACAAGCCTTAATCGAATAGTCTGAAAAATCTACCGGAATCAACACTTCATTAGAGATTTGTTTTGGTTCATCGCCAATCTCTACTTTTGAAGTAAAATCAACCTGTTCAATAACACTCAACGCTTTAGGTAGATCTTTTTCGTTAATCCTAACCCTGACATTACCTACAACAGTAGGCTCTATTAGGTTAATGCTGTGAATAACAGCTGGTATTCCTTCTGATTCTAATATAGATTTTAATATTTGTGCCTTTTCATACGTATGAATTGCGACTGTTACAAGCTTTTCATCGTGTGATTTGCTATCTTTAATCTCTTTTTTCATACTTAAGATAATTGAAACACCCAAGGATTTTGACCTCCAGATGCAAGGGTTATTGTAATATAATAAAAAACCCAATAACGAGCGTTTAAGTGATCAATTATTGGGTCTCTGGTTTTATTCAGCTTGTTCTGTTTGATCTATATCATCCGACTCAGGTTCCGGATAATCAGTAAGACCTAATATTTTCAAAGCCTTATCAAAAATTATGGTATCGTCGAGAACAACAATACCACCATCAGGACCGGGTTCAATATGTATTCCTACACTATTACCCTCTTTGTAGTTGTATCCGCCAAAATAGTTTCTCACGGTTTCAGGTTTCATATCCAGTTCCGTTGCTATTTGGCGGATACTACCATCGGGGAGTTTGTCCTTCAGTTCTCTTAATTCATTAAATGAAATTGTTC
Organism: uncultured Proteiniphilum sp.; assembly: GCA_964622945.1. GTDB lineage: Bacteria > Bacteroidota > Bacteroidia > Bacteroidales > Dysgonomonadaceae > Proteiniphilum. The sequence goes on along the minus strand of CAZURM010000001.1, from coordinate 97,404 downwards.
TTGCCATGGTCAATTATTTTTTATTTTGATAATATAGATAATACATTTGTATAGTAATATGCCCTAAACTTACTCAAAAAAACAGATATTCCAAACTATTCAAATAGAATTATTCCTAATTTGTTTCATCACTAATTTTATAACAGCCATCAGTGTGGCAATGCTACTAAAAGAGGACTAAAAATTATCAACAAAACAATATAAGTCAAAATAAATACAGAAAGATATTTTGCATGTTTAAGGCTATAGAAGGGTCTTTCCCCTATGTGCAGGAATTTGCTTACTGGTGTTTTGTATAATATAGAATAGACTGAATACAAGATTAAAGCAAGCATGGTACCAACCAATGCACCAGCAACAATATCTGAAATAAAGTGGACTCCTAAATATATACGAGTATAACTATTTAAGGATGCCCAAAATAAAGCACTATACGTAACCAGTCTCTTGAAAATTAAAGAAATAAAAACTGCTAGTCCAAATGAATTTGTTGCATGACTCGAGATAAATCCAAATCTACCTCCTCTGTAATCATTAAAAATATCAACCAAGTCTTTAAAATCAGGATGATGCGTTGGTCTTAATCTCTCAAACAAAGGTTTAAAAAGTGAAGAAGATATCTGATCACTTAAAACAAACAGGAAGATAAAGAAAATAGTGACTACTATAGCTCCTGAATAGGAAGTCTTATAAAATAAAATAAAGATAATAAAAAGAAGTAGTGGTATCCAAACAATCCTTCCGCTTAAGGTCCACATGATATTATCTAGAAACTGGGAGTCGCTTCCATTTAATGCAAAAAAAAGATTGCGTTCTAGTGGTAATAATGATTTTAGAACTTCCTTCATAAGACTGGAAAAGTTAAATAAACTCTATGTTTTCTTCTGATATCCAACCAATACTGCCATTAGCTATCTCAATTTCGCGCCAATTTCCATCACTGCTCTTAACTTTAACTTTTGTTCCTTCATGTAATTCAAACAACTGATTGCTATTAGCATCAGGTGATGCATTAACTGTAGCAGCGCCAACCATTACAATCGCAGAGTCATTACGTAAACGTTCATTCATCTGACTGAATGAGAAAATATTAGCACTAATCATTAAGATAAATAAAACAAGACCTGAGTAAAAGGCTGTTTTCCTGATCCATATTATCCTTACAAACAGATAAATAGATACAAATATTAAAAATGTGATAAATAATATTATAGCAATGTTAGCCCAAACATTTGAGCTGAAAAGATTACGAACAGAGTTAAACCAGTTGGTTATAAAAAGATTCCCGGATACAGCTATTTTGTCTACTGTTCTATTATTTGCAAAACGCAAATTATGTCTTATATCTCCATCACCTGGATCTAATAAAAGGGCTTTTTCATAGTTAAGAATAGCCTTTCCTAATTGATTATCTCTGAAGTAAGCATTACCCAGATTGTAGTATAACTGTGATGAAGCCATATTATCCTCAATACTCAAGCTAATTAACTCTTCGTAAAGATCAATACTACGTTTGTAATCCTGACTTCTATATGCGTTAGATGCCATCTCAAACAAATCAAGCTCTTCAACATTCTGAATAATACCATCTTGAAGTGACATCGATGGGGTTTCTGCAGCAGACGAATTATCCTGTAATACTATGTTGTTAGTATCCTGTCCAACAATTTGTAAATTGAAAAGTGCTGTTATCAGTAAAACAGGTATATATTTAAACAAGTTCATATCACACCTTTTTTTTGAGTCTGTTTTCCATTTCTCCTATTGCATCAATAGTGCTGTTATATATAATATCCATCTCAGCATCACTTTCTGCAGGTGCATAACGTGCAAATTCACAAGTATCAAGTATATTCATAAATTTGGCAATAAGTTGCTCATCACTTATACCATTTTTAGATAGTTCAGCTTCGATATTGTTCTTAGAAAGGTTAGCTACCGATATAGTCAACTTATCACTAAAATATCCCCAAATAGCTTTAAGAACCTCATTATAAAAACTCTCTTTGTTTTGTTCCTTAAGAAACTTCTCTGCAAGTTTTAATCTCTTGATCGCAATTTTATTTGCTTTCTTATTACGCATCAAAACGATGTTCGCATTCTCTCTAGCTTGTTTCCGATTAATAGCATAAATAGTTATTAATATTATTAATGGGATTATATACCAAAGCCAATAGCCCAACGAATTTACAAAAAAACTACTTATAGAATTATAATTTGGTTCTCCTGTCTTCAAAAATCTAATATCCTGCTCAATTCTAACATCCTGTTGATTAACAAAATTGTTTGAAGTAAGGCTTGCGGGGTCACCCTTGGCAATCAACAAATCATATTCAGAGGTTTTCAATGTATTATATGATGCTGTATTAAGATCAAAATAACTAAACTCAATAGACGGAATAGTATAGTTACCTTCATAACGAGGGATTGCAACATACTCTATAGTCTTTACACCAGTAATACCATTGCCTGTAATGTTAAATGCATTTGTAACAGTAGGGTCATAAACTTCAAAGTTATTAGGGAATTCAACTTCTGGATTACCAATCAGCTTCATATTACCTGTTCCAGAAATTTCCAAACGCAAAGAAACAGCTTCATTCGCTCTAAGTTGTGTTGTATTGATATTGGAATTAATGGTAAATGTTCCCACTGCATTTGTATAACCATTCGGACGATTAACAGGGAGAGGTCTCACATTAATCACAACAGGATTAGTTACAAGTTCTTTATTCACATCAACCATCAGTTGTTGAGATCCTAAAAAAGTTGTAACATTTCTTCCTGATGGCACTGAAAATACCATCTCAAGTCTACCACTAGGTATTGTAATCTGACCTGATCGCTGTGGAAAGAGCAGTGTCCTGCGAAGATCTGCAGTATAATAGTTCCTATCGTTATATCGCTCCATTTGTAATTGCTGATTAACTGGAACATCAATTTCTTCAACCATGAAACCTTCAAATTCAGGAAATTGAATTCTTCCAAAGTTTACAACATTCAAAGTAGTATAGAGTCGGAATGTAACAGTAAGCCCTTCCTGTTCATATGGATTGTTTTTAGATACAATAGCCCTGATAAAAGCATCATTTTCCGATATTGTTGATGTTCCTGATGACGACGGGCTGTTAGTAGATCTCTGAGAAGATGTGTTGTCAGGCGGTAAAACTTGAATTTCAACTGAATTTGACCTGTAGCTACTTCCGTCTACTGTTATTGATGCAGGATCTATTGTGAAGTCTCCCGTTGTTTTTGGAATTAAAATATAAGTATACGTGACTGACCTCTCTGAAGTTGTCTGTCCGTTTACTGTACGCTGACTAAAACTGGTGGATGTACTTGGTCCAAACAATACATCAAAATCCTGAATATCAGGTAAGCGTAAATCTCTTCCATCCTGATTTAACACATAACTAAGTCTGAACTGCTCTCCTTCAACAACCGTTGTCGGTGCTGAGGCTCTGAAAGTAACCTGAGCCTCAGAAACAGCAATATTTCCTGCTATAATTATAATCAGAAAAATTATGTGTAAATATATGTTATTCTTAAAACTACTTATAATCATTGCTGAATCTCTTACCAGTTTTTATTTCTTCGTCTGTTCTCATCAGCAGCTTCTTCTCTTTCCTGAGCGCGAATTTGCTGCACCTTCTCTTGTGTTTCTCGCTCATCTTGTTCTATTGCCTGCAGAAGCTGTCTTGCATTATCTCTTGACATCTGTTCAGGATCTTCTGGCTGCTCTATCCTCCTTTCTTGGTTTTGAGGTGGTTGAGGTTGATTTTGCTGTTCCTGTTGTTGATCTTGTTCTTGATCCTGCTGCTCCTGATCATCCTCTCCCTCACTTTGTTGCTCTTCATCCTGAATCATCTTCTGAACAACAGCCAAATTATATCGCGACTCATCATCCATAGGATTCAGTCTAAGTGCCATCTTATAAGCTTCCATCGACTCATTTAGTTCTTTCTTATGAAGCATTGCATTACCTATGTTATGCATACCTTCTGAAACCTTTAAGTATTCATCCTGTTCTAATGAGTTAGATTGATTATACTGCTCAATTGCTCTATCCCACTCTTTTTGTCTATATAACGTGTTGCCAAGGTTATAGTTTGCCTCTTTAGAAGAAGGATTTTCCTCTAAAGCGTTTTCATAATAAACTTCTGCTTCAGAGAACTTCTGTTCCATATATTCTTTATTCCCTTTACGTATATTCTTTCGTACATCCTTCTGTGCTGAAACCGAAACCGAAATCAGCACCATTAGAAATAAAATAAAAAACTTTGTAATAACATTAAATCTACATTTCATTCAGCACATCAGTTTTATTCAAAAATTCTTATATTTCTAAATATCGGATTTTTCTTATCATATATTAGAATCTCAACAAACAGTATTGCTAGCAAAACCCATGCAAAAATAGGAAATTTTTCATCATACTCTGAATAAGAAAGGCTTGACGAAGTAGTAGTTTCCAGCTCATCAAGCTGTGCAGCTAGCGATTGCACAGCTCTGTTAGAATTGTCTGCTTGAACATATAATCCTTGCCCATTCTGCGCTATTTCCATACCCATCTGCTCATTTAGTCTGGATATTACTACATTCCCTTCGTTATCTGTCATAAAGTTACTACCATATTCATTTGATGGTATAGGAGATCCATCAGGTGATCCTATGCCAATAACATTAATCTGTATGCCCGCTTTAGCAGCAGCGGCGGCTATCTCTACAGCATTTCCCTCATGATCTTCACCATCGGTAATAACTACTATTGCTTTACTTGCATCCTGATCACTTGAAAAAGAGCTTATTCCCAGACTTATAGCTTGTCCTATTGCTGTGCCCTGTATTGGAACTAAACTTGGATCTATTGTATTAAAAAATATCTTTGCCGACTGTGTGTCAGAAGTCAGTGGCATCTGAACATATGCTTCTCCCGCGAATACTATAAGTCCTACTTTATCATTCATACGAATATCAATAAGTCTCGATAATATCTGCTTAGCACGTTCAAGTCTATTAGGAGAAATATCCTCAGCCAGCATAGAATTAGAGACATCAACCGCTATAACTAATTCGATGCCTTCCTTTTCTATTGTCTCTACTTTCGTACCAAATTGAGGACGTGCAAGCAGAATTACACCAAAACATAAAGCAGTAAATATTAGCCAAAATTTAAGATAAGAACGTTTAAGAGATAGTTCCGGCATCATCTTCTTGAGCGTGGATAAAACACCCATTTTCTGGACATCTCTCCTCTTTCTGATGTTCAGGTAGATATATAATACCAATAAAAATGGCATTACTGTAAACAACCATAAAAATTCCGGATTACCGAATCTAAACATATCTGTTTCTCTATTTATTTAAATACTATATCAAGTCTTTCACTCATTCTATAAAAATTAGTTTCGAAAGAAATCGGTGATATATTTAAAAATATCATATCTACATACAATAGGTAAAATAGCAATACTTTACATAATAAATAATCAAATAAATTAAGGAATATTCCTTAACCACGTTCTGCGTAATAATAATTCAATAAATATCAGAGATATTGCTGCCAATGCAAACGGAAAAAATAACTCTCGTCTATGTGTTACATTCTGTACACTTATAAAATATTTTTCCATTTTATCAATCTCTTCATAAACCTGTCTGAGCCCTTCAGTATCCTGTGCTCTGAAGTATTGTCCACCAGTCATGGCAGCTATCTCAGTAAGTGTTATTTCATCAATATCCACTGGCAAGTTTTGCATCCTTATGCCAAATGGTGTTTGAACCGGCGTAGGTGCCATTCCAGTCGTCCCTACACCAACTGTATAAACCCTGATTCCATATGAACGTGCAATATCAGCAGCTGTAAGCGGTGCAATCTGTCCCCTATTGTTTGTTCCGTCTGTAAGCAATATTACCACGCGCGACTGCGATTCACTATCCTTTAGTCTATTAACAGATGTTGCCAAACCAAGTCCAATTGCCGTACCATCTTCAATCAATCCAAACTCAATTTCATTAAGCAAATTAAGTAGCACCTTATGATCTGTTGTTAGCGGACATTGTGTAAAACTCTCTCCAGCAAATATAACTAAACCAATATTATCATTATTGCGGTCTGTCACAAATTCTGCAGCAATCTTCTTTGCCGCCTGTAAACGATCAGGTTGCAGATCCTGTGCCAACATCGATCCCGAAATATCCAATGCAAGAATAATATCTATCCCTTGTGTCTCTGTCTCTTCCCAACTATTAACTGATTGTGGACGAGCTACTACTACAATAATTAGAATAATAGATATCACTCTCAACACAAATGGTAAGTGCCGCATATACACTCTCATGGTTGGTTTTACCTCTTTGAATGCGTTTGTGGATGCCAGTTTAAATGATGCCTGCATCTTCGACAGCCTTACTATATACCACACTATCAACGGGATAAGTAGCAATAATAACCAGAAATACTCAGGATGCAAAAAAATCATTTCAATACTTTTATTTTGTCAATATTCTCTAACTCATTTTCAAAATCTTCTTTCTTAGGGATAGGATCAGGCTCCCTGGTTTGATTGATAAAGAAATAAGCATTAACCATACTAAGGTCATTCTCATCAGCATAAGGCTTGTATTTTGCAAACTTAACAAGATCTGAAGTAGTAAGAATCTGTTTAAGATTATCATAAACCGAGTCAACTTCACTAAACATTCTAACCTCATTTAGTATCTCGCCGGAAGTCATTTCCATAGCATTTATACCCTCTCTTTCATAAATGTAATGTCTTAGTATGTCAGTTAGTTTGCTGTAGAACTCCTTCTCACGTCCCTGCTGCCATATTTTTTCAGATTTTAGCTTATCCAATTCATTGATTGCTCTCACATGTGCAGGCTGTACAGCAGGAGGTTTAAAAATATATCCCTTCTTCTTCTTTTTCAGTATAATATAGATTACTAAACCAATTAGAGCAAGTATAAGAGCAATGCCCAGCAACAACCATAAAACCCACAAATAATCAGTCCACACAAATGGCGCTTTTTGAACCGGTTTAATGTCATAGAGTTGTAGTTGCTCAAAATCAATAGAGTCTGTCTCACCTCTGTTAATCTTTTCCAGATACGCAAGTGTAGAATCTGAGAGATTAGGAGAGGTTACCTTCAAGCCAAAAGAATTGGAGAATATTGTGTCTGTCCCATCAAAAACAGAGATATAAGGGATATGATACAGTGTCGAATCAAATGATGTGACAACATATTTGAAATTTAAAGTCATCACATTATTCTCTATCAATGTGTCTGGCGGTAGCATTGTAATCACTTCAATTCCCGGCACGATATAACTTTCATAGACAGGAAAAGCTATTGTTTTATCTATAGGTGTTATTACTCTAAGATTAATCAATGCCTGTTCACCAATTAAAATCTCTGTTGGCTGTATAGTAGCATATGCCGATGCTCTTTGAGCTTCTACAGAAACCACCGAAAGCAACGATATAACAATCAACATCACATTCGGCAATAAAACTTTATATAGTTTTTTCTTAATCAATATTTTTTTCTTTGTTGAAAAAGTTGAAGTAACAATTTAACATAGTCACTTTCAGTAGATACTGAAATATTATCCACACCACTCTGTCTAAAAGCTATGTTTTTATTATTCTGCAGATTTTTCCACCATAGTTGATATGCTTGTCTGACTTTTCTTGAGGAAGTGTCAATCCATCGTTCATCACCTGTTTCAGGGTCTACTGTTTTCATTAAACCCAACTGTTGAAGATTAGAACTCAATTCATCATATACCTGTATAGCTACAATATCATGCTTATTATTTGCAATCTGCAAAGCCTTATTATAATCACCCGAATCTATAAAGTCAGAGATTAAAAATGCCGTACATCTTTTTTTGATGGCATTAGTCATATATCTGATTACCATGTTTAGATCTGTCCCATTACTTTCGGGTTCAAATCCCAAAATTTCACGTATAATAAAAAGAATATGCTTCCTACCTTTTTTAGGAGGTATAAATTTTTCTACTTTATCAGAGAAGAAGATAACACCAATTTTATCATTGTTTTGTATTGCTGAAAAAGCCAATGTAGCAGCTATCTCTGCTACCACATCTCGTTTAAGAACAGCTTTAGATCCAAAACCCAGACTCTCAGACACATCAATCATTAACATTACGGTTAACTCACGTTCCTCTTCAAAAATCTTAACGAACGGTTTATTATAACGAGCGGTTACATTCCAATCGACATCTCTCAAATCATCACCATATTGATACTCCCTCACCTCAGAAAACACCATACCTCTCCCTTTAAAAGCGGAATGATACTCACCGGCAAAAATATTCCTTGAGAGTCCACGTGCTTTAATTTCGATATGCCGCACCTTTTTAAGTAGCTCAGTTGTTTCCATTTATAACCTTATGCTCTTTCTGTCTGATTAAGGCACCTCAACCTTGTTAAGTATTTCACTGATAATCTCTTCGGATGTTAAATTATTAGCCTCAGCCTCATATGTTAATCCTATACGATGGCGTAGTACATCATGACATACAGCACGAATATCTTCAGGAATAACATATCCTCGACGTTTGATGAAAGCATAAGATCTAGCAGCAAGTGCCAAATTGATAGATGCACGAGGTGATGATCCAAACTCTATCATTTGTTTGAGATTAGCCATACCATATTGATCAGGATAACGGGTAGCAAATACTATATCCACAATATATTTACCAATCTTTTCATCTATATAAACCTCACGTACAATTTTACGAGCATCCAGCACTTCTTGTATAGAAATTACTGCTTGATCTGTAGTCACAGGCTCAAATATATTACGTTGAATAATCTCTTTCTCCTCTTCTTTTGTAGGATATGAGATTACGACCTTGAGCATAAAACGGTCAACCTGAGCTTCGGGTAACGGATATGTTCCTTCCTGCTCTATTGGATTCTGCGTTGCCATAACAAGAAATGGAGTTTCAAGCTTGTATGTTTTTTCGCCTATAGTAACATTTCGCTCTTGCATAGCTTCCAAGAGTGCGCTTTGTACTTTAGCAGGAGCACGGTTAATCTCATCGGCAAGAACGAAATTAGCAAATACAGGACCATGTTTCACAAGAAATTCCTCATTCCTCTGACTGTAAATCATTGTTCCTATAACATCTGCTGGCAACAGGTCAGGAGTAAACTGAATACGACTATATTTGGCATCAATAAGCTGCGCAAGTGTTTTAATAGCAAGTGTTTTTGCTAAGCCCGGAACTCCTTCAAGCAAAATATGCCCATCTGACAACAATCCTATCAATAGTGATTCAACAAGATGTTTTTGCCCTACAATAACTTTGTTCATTCCGTTAACTAGTGTTTGAACAAAGGCGCTTTTTCGCTCTATTCTTTCGTTTAGCTCCTTAATATCAACTGTTTGACTCATATAGATTAATTATTAAATAGATGTCTGTTACATGAAATACAAATTTAGGAATGTTAAAGCGGTTTTATGAACAATTGTGGTTAAAAAAGTTTAAGTAAAAAGAGTTCAGAATTTCACACAAAAAGACTTCAACATAGGCGTATTTCACTATCGTGAAGACCTCTTTAATTATTTACATCTAAATAAATTATGATTTTACAACTAAATATTATGTTATTTCTTATATAGTGTAACTGTTAACAAAAGTAGTGTTTTACTTTACTACTCACTAACTCAATGCAACTCATTACATTTTTTAAATGATTACTATTCTATTTGTAACACCAAAAACTTTATCTTTGCATTTAAACTGAACACTAAACAAACAAGTTGGATTTCCAATTAATTCATACAGATTCAAAATCGAATGCGAGAGCCGGAGTGATTACAACCGAACATGGTGAAATAGAAACTCCTGTCTTTATGCCCGTAGGTACAGCAGGTAGCGTCAAGGCAGTACATATAAATGAACTGAAAGATGACATAGACGCTGAGATAATACTTGGTAATACGTACCATCTTTATCTAAGACCAGGACTTGATGTAATTAGAGGTGCAGGAGGGTTGCACAGGTTTAATAGCTGGAACAAGCCAATGCTAACTGACAGCGGAGGTTTTCAAGTATTCTCACTTACAGAAAATAGAAAACTTACAGAAGAGGGAGCTGAGTTTAAATCTCATATTGATGGCTCGAGGCATTTCTTTTCTCCTGAAAAGGTTATTGATATACAACGAACCATTGGAGCTGATATTATAATGGCTTTCGACGAGTGTACTCCTGGTGATGCAGATTATAGGTATGCCAAACAATCTCTCGAGCTAACAGAAAGATGGTTGGATAGATGTATTAAACGCTTCAATGAGACAGAGTGTATATATGGGTATAAGCAGTCTCTGTTCCCAATTGTACAAGGCTGCATATATCCTGATTTGCGCCGTCGTGCTGCTGACAATATTGCTGCAAAAGGAGCTGATGGAAATGCTATAGGAGGGCTTGCCGTTGGTGAGCCAACAGAGAAAATGTATGAAATGGTAGAGATTGTGAATGAGATATTACCAAAAGATAAACCGCGATATCTTATGGGAGTGGGGAAACCTGAAAATATGCTTGAAGCAATTGAACGTGGAGTGGATATGTTCGACTGCATAATGCCTACACGTAATGGACGCAATGGTCAACTTTTCACCAAGCAGGGTATTATGAACATGCGTAATGAAAAATGGAAAAATGATTTTTCTCCTATTGAGGAGGATGGTGCCTCTTATGTAGACAAGCTATATAGCAAGGCTTATCTTCGTCATCTGATAATCAGTAATGAAATACTTGGTTTACAGATTGCCTCAATACATAATTTAGCCTTTTACATATGGCTGATGAAAGAAGCTAGAATGCACATAATTAAAGGCACTTTTACTGAATGGAAACCAAGAATATTGGAAAACGTTACAAGACGATTATGAAAAACTAATTAATCATATGAGGTTAGATAACGATTTATTTAAATTAAAACGACTGGACTGGTACATAATCAAAAAATTTCTGGGAACATTTGTTTTCATGATCGCATTGATTATATCAATTGCTGTAGTTTTTGATATCAATGAAAAAATCGATAGGTTCATGACTAACAATGCCTCACTGGAAGGTATTGTGTTTGACTATTATCTTAATTTTATTCCATATTACACAAATTTATTTAGCCCTCTCTTTGTATTTCTTGCTGTTATCTATTTTACTTCTAAAATGGCTAACAACTCAGAGATTATCGCAATACTATCTAATGGTATCAGCTTTAGGCGATTACTCAAGCCATACATGATTTCCGCATTCGTTATAGCAATATTTACATTTGTCTTTGGGAGCTACATAATACCACCGGCTAATGCTACCCGTATTGAATTTGAAAATACATTTGTAGACCCAAGGAAAAGAAAAACAGGTGATAGGGATATTCAGTTTAAAGTGGGACCAGGCACCATTGTCTATTTCGGTAATTTCGATCTAGCAAGTAATACTGGGTACAACTTTTCAATGGATCATTTCGATAATATTGAGTTAGACTCAAGGCTAACTGCACAATCTATACACTACGACTCGGCATTTCATTGGACAATTCGCAATTACCAGATCCGTGATTTTGATGGTATAAATGAAACAATAACAACAGGAAGTATAAAAGACACTACATTACAAATTGTTCCTAACGATTTCATAATAGCTGCAACTGATCAGCAGATGATGACATCGCCTCAGCTTCGGAGTTATATAACTAGTCAGAAAGAACGTGGAATGGGCAACATACAGTCTTTCCAGATTGAATATCATTCGCGTATTGCAATTATTTTCTCTGCTTTTATTTTAACAATAATAGGTGCGTCTATTTCTGCACGTAAAGTTAAGGGAGGAATGGGTTTAAATATAGGAATTGGATTAGCGCTTAGCATGGCTTATATACTTTTTATGACTGTAAGTTCTACATTCGCCATAAAGGGCAACATGAGTCCTTCTATAGCTGCATGGATTCCTAATATCATTTTTAGTATAATAGCATTCTTCCTCTACAAAAGAGCGCCTAACTAATTAAACTATAATGTATACAATAAAGTATTGCCTTAACTATGACAATTAACAGCAAATTATGAAACGAAATATATTAGTATCTATTTTAATGGTTACCGCAACCATCATACTAAAAGCACAAACAATGTATCCTATTGTGGTGATCGAAACTAACTATGGCACGATGAGGGCAGTTTTATATGATGACACACTGGTACATAGTGAGCATTACCTGAAATTAATTAAAGATGGATATTTTGATGGAACACTATTTCACAGGGTGGTAAAGAACTTTGTAATTCAGGGAGGGTCGCAAGACTCACGAAATGCGCCTGCCGGCATTCAGATAGGGGGCGGACGTTCAGATATGGAGCTAATGCCTGAATTTCGAGATAACAGAGTGCATAAAAAAGGTGCTTTAGCTGCTCCAAGAAAAGGTGACGAAGAAAATCCACAGAAAAAATCTGATGCTTCTCAGTTTTACATCGTCCACGGACAAAAATATACAGAAGGGCGACTTGATACCATGGAAATGGTAGTAAATGTTCCTATAAGGAATGAGCTTGTACGAAAATATTATAACCCTAGCAGGAATGAATTAGACAGTCTTATGAAAGTTGACGACAGACAGGGTTTCAACAACCTGCTTGACTCAGTTATGAATATTGTAGATTCACTATATGCAGTAGCTCCGGGTAAGTTTTTATGGCCGGAAGGAGTCAAGGAGACATACTCAACTGTAGGAGGAGTGCATCACCTTGATGGCGAATATACAGTTTTCGGTGAAGTTATTGAAGGGCTTGGTGTTATAGATAAAATTGCAGCTCTTACTGTTGATGAGAGGAGCCGCCCAACAACAGATGCCAGAATTATCAAGGTTTATATAGAATAATTTTATCTAAAACGAATAATCTCACCGTTGCGTTACTTTAATCTTGTCAATTATAATCATTCAATATTCTTTCTTACTTCAGTCAAGAAAGCTTTCATCCGAAGCGAATCTTTATGATCAATAATATCAATCAACTCCTTAAGCTTTTTACGGATTTGCTCCACCTGTCCTGATGTATAGGGATTAAAAAGAATCTCAGTAAGCAAAAAATCATCTTCTGAGAGCAGACCCTGTGCAATATTCATATGTCGCTTAAAGGTGGTTCCGGGGGCATCCTGATGTTTCATTATAGATGCGAATACTAATGTTGAAGCAAAAGGTATGGAAAGAGAATATGCAATCGTTTCGTCATGTTGTTTAAAAGAATACTCAAACACGTTTAGCTTCAGACTATGATATAGATCTCTAAAGAAAACTTTTCCCAAATGTGATGACTCAGTAATAATTATGGCACTTTGTGTGCTTAAATCGCTAAGACTTGCAAATGTAGGTCCAAACATAGGATGTGTTGAAACAAATGGGTGAGAACAGTTTTTGTAGAAACCTTCAATCTCCGTTTTCACCGAAGCTATATCACTGAGAATGCAGTTGTCGGTGATGTAAGGCAATATATTATTAAATGCTTCAACGGTGTATTTAAGCGTTGCTGCATTTATAACTAGCTCAGGAACAAACTCTTTTACATCTGCCGGATCTGTCAACCTATGCGTATTATAAATAAATCTCAGTTTTTTGGGGTCTGTATCCAAAACTGCTATTTCATGATCAAAACTGAGTACATCAGCTAAGAATGAGCCCATTTTACCTGCTCCTAGAATTAATATTTTCATTCTCCTTATTTATTTTATTCTGTAGCTTACTTTTTTTATATATTCTGATTTATTTTCGCACAATAAAGTCATTTATTATTAATCAGATTAATCATTTTTCTTTTTTTCTCTCTCCATAATCATCATCTGCTGTCTGATCGACTCTGAATGTATAGCTTCCAACACCTTCTTTATAAACTCTCCTGACATCTCCATTCGTTCTCCCTGATAAGCACGGTCAGAAAGGATATGATCATATCTCTGTGTTTGCAGAATAGGCATGTCATGCTCAAGCTTATATTGCCCAATCTCTCGAGACACCCTCATCCTTTTTGCAAGTAACTGCAACAAATCATTGTCCAGATCATCAATTTGTTCACGAAGCACAGAGAGATTTTCCGTTGTTTGCACTGTATCACGAATAACTATACTATTCAATATATCTTTAAGTGCTGCAGGTGTAATTTGTTGTGCTTTATCGCTCCAAGCTTCATCAGGCGAGCAGTGTGATTCAATAATAAGTCCGGAATAATTCAGATCCATAGCCTGCTGACTAAGCTTAAAAATAAAATCTCGACTACCACCTATATGACTAGGGTCGCAGAAAATTGGCAGAGTAGGAAATCTTCGCTTAAGTTCAATTGGTATGTGCCATTGTGGTAAATTACGATAAACAGTTTTATCTGTCGTACTAAAACCGCGGTGTATCACACCCAGTTTTTTTATTCCTGCATTATATAAGCGTTCCAATGCACCAATCCACAGTTCTAAATCAGGGTTTATAGGATTTTTAATCAATACAGGTATATCAACACCTTTCAAGGTATCAGCAATCTCCTGAACAGCAAATGGATTCGCTGCTGTACGTGCACCAATCCACAGCAGGTCAATGCCATATTTCAATGCTTCATAAACATGTTTCTCAGTTGCTACTTCTGTGGCCATATACATACCTGTCTCTTTTTCTGCCTCCTTCATCCACTTTAAAGCAGCACTCCCAATACCTTCAAATCCACCTGGCTTTGTTCTTGGCTTCCAAACTCCGGCTCTAAATACTTTAACTCCGACAGAAGACAGCTGTCTGGCAGTAGTCATTACCTGTTCTTCCGTTTCCGCACTACAAGGACCTGCAATAACCAGCGGTCTTTTGGCATCTATTCCCGGTAATAAAATTGATTCGAATTTCATATCTCTGTTTTATTAGTTATCTATTTTATTCTTAATCCTTTCATAGGCTTTCTGCAGTAGGTCTGCTGATGAACCTAGTGATATACGTATAAATCTTTCACCGTTACTTCCGAAAATAAACCCAGGAGTAATAAATACATTGGCTTTGTACAATATATCATTGATAAATTCATCACTTCCCGACACTTCATCGGGTAGCTTACCCCAGACGAAGAGTCCTACTTGACTTTCATCAAACTTACAGTTGAGCAGCTTCATTATATTTTCGGCCCAAATTCTGCGTTCAGCATAAATCTTATTCATTTCAGCATGCCACTCGTTTGAATTAGAAAGAGCTGCAACTGTTGCCAACTGCATTGGCTTAAATTGCCCGCTGTCGATATTGCTCTTAGCTTTAAGTATCCATTTTACAAATTGAGGATTAGAAGTAAGCATTCCCATTCGCCAGCCCGACATGTTATGCGACTTGCTAAGCGAATTTAGTTCTATACAAATATCCTTAGCACCAGGTATCGATAGTATACTCATCGGCTTGTCATTTAATATAAAACTGTAGGGATTATCATGACAGATAATGATGTTATGCCTTTTCCCAAACGCAACCAACTTATCAAAGAGTTCGGTTGAAGCATTTGCACCCGTAGGCATATTGGGATAGTTCACCCACATTAGTTTAACACCCGACAAATCCATTTTTTCCAATGCATCAAAATCGGGATACCATCCGTTATCTTCCAGAAGATCATACTCAATAACCCTAGCCCTTAATAGGTTAGATACAGATTTGTAAGTGGGATATCCAGGATTAGGAACAAGCACTCCATCTCCTACATTTAGAAATGTCATAGAAATATGAAGAATACCCTCTTTTGAGCCTATTAGTGGTAAGACCTCGTCAGTATTCAGTTCAACACCATAAAAACGCCTATACCACTCGGAGTATGCTTTCCTAAGTTCCGGGATTCCTGTGTATGGCTGATACGCATGAACATCAGGTTCATTTGCTAATAAACATAATGTGTCAATGGTTGCTTTAGAAGGCATACGGTCGGGTGCACCAACAGCCAGACTAATAACATTCTTTCCATCTGCATTCATTTTAGCTACTTCTGCAAGCTTCACCGAGAAATAGTATTCAGATATCGATTTTATATGTTCCGCTGGTTCAATACTCATAATTTCTTAAAATATTCTTTTGTTGCTACTTTTATTTAATCTTGCATCTTATGTTTCTCTTCACGATACTCACCCAATACTTTTAAATTGCTTATTAGTGGCATGATAGCATCAACCGATTGCTTATAACGATTATAATCGCTAAATGTGAGATCAATATAAAATTGATACTCCCATTCTCTACCAACAATCGGAAGTGATTGAATACGAGTAAGGTTAATATCGTAAAATGAGAATACTGAAAGAACTTTAGACAGACTCCCCTCACTATGAGGCAGTATAAATACTAGAGACGACTTATTTATATTATTCTCTTTTTGTACTTCTCGCAGCATATCGTCTTTTGCAAGAATAAGGAAGCGAGTGAAATTTCTCTTATTTGTCTCTACTCCCTCTGATAACACCTCAAGTCCATATATTTCTGCAGCACGCATACTACAAATTGCTGCTGTCGTCATCAACTTTTTGTCTCTTATATCTCTTGCTGCCAAAGCAGTATCATCATGTTCTACAACCTTTACTCCAGGCAATGAGTCAAGATATTCTTCACACTGCATCAAAGCCATAGGGTGCGACATAACCTCTTTTATCTCCTTAACTGAAACACCAGGCATAGCTGCCAGTGAATGAGATATACGCTGTTTATGCTCTCCTGCAATCTGCAGTTTATTCATTTTTAGGAGATCATGATTCTGCAACAGACCTCCCGCAATAGTATTTTCTATCGCCATAATGCCTATAAGATCTGGATCTTTATCTGATTCAATAAATATATCTTTGAAGGTGCTACAAGGCACAATCTCAAGATCTTCCTCTCTAAAATATTCACGCGCGGCAATTTCGTGATATGCTCCGGCTCCACCCTGTATAGCTACTCTTTTCATATATCGTTTTTTATAAATGAAAAAGTCCCGTCGTGTAATCGACAGGACTTTATTTTATTTTGATATGTTGTTATCTCATTCTTTTTGCATATAAAATCCTGCCTTCACCTACTAAAGTAAAAGTAAAAACCGAAAGAAAATGCAAAAATTGAATTATTCATTTTACTACTCATTTATGAGTGCAAATTTACTACATTTTTTATATAAACAAACAAATTGATGAAAAAATATATAAATTATTTTATTTATTTCTTACTCCTATCTCAATCCTACCTCGCTCTTACATGGTTCTTTTATACTTCTAATATGGCTTATATAAATTAGAAGTTGATTAGAGTCAGATAATACTAAAACAGGTTTAAAGTATGACCAAAATATTAGCTTTCTGCAAATAACACTATCGGTTGATAACTTATATCAATATCCCAAAAACATTTACCCTATTTTCCGTATATTTGCCTGTACAGATCTCGAAAAATCTAAGATAATAGATATGCAACCATTTGTACATTTACACGTTCACTCACAATACTCACTACTCGATGGGCAAGCTAGCATTCCACGTTTGGTAGACAAAGCTTACAACGATGGCATGAAGGCTATCGCACTTACCGACCACGGTGCTATGTATGGTATTAAAGAGTTTCTTAATTATGTTAATAAGAAGAATGCACCAGTTAAAACAGAAATTAATAAAATTAAGCTCGAAATTAAGAAGCTCGAAAGTCGAAATGATATAGAAGTTTCAAAAAATGCTGAAAGTATAGACAAAACAAATCAACAACAACAGCTTGGAGGGAATCTTGCAGTTAAATTGAACCAACTAAAGGTAAAACTTACTGAGTTAGAGAAGAAACTTTTCAAACCTATTGTAGGATGTGAATGTTATCTGGCTCGAAGAGACCGATTTAAGCAAACCGAAAAGATTGATGGCAGCGGATGGCATCTAGTAGTACTTGCAAAGAACCTTCAGGGGTATAAGAATCTTATTAAAATCGTTTCGAAGAGCTGGACTGAGGGTTTTTATTATCGTCCACGTATAGATAAGGAGCTTCTGGAAAAATACAGCGAAGGATTGATTGTGTCTTCAGCCTGTCTTGGTGGCGAGATACCACGCAAAATTGACAGCGGACAGATAGGTGATGCTGAAGAGGCTGTACAATGGTACAAAAAGGTTTTTGGAGACGATTACTATATTGAGTTACAACGTCATAAGACTGATCGCCCCGATGCCGATCAGACAACATATCCCAAACAGCAGAGGGTAAATGAGGAACTTATTAAAATTGCTAAGAAATATGACGTTAAGATAATTGCTACTAATGATGTGCATTTTGTTAATGAAGAGGATGCTGACGCACACGATAGGTTGATTTGCCTTAGTACAGGAAAAGATTTTGACGATCCTGACAGGATGAGATATTCTAAACAAGAGTGGCTGAAGAGTACTGCTGAGATGAATCATATTTTTGCAGATATACCTGAAGCTCTGTCTAACACTCTTGAGATTGCTGAAAAGGTTGAGTTTTACACAATTGATAACCCCCCATTGATGCCATTCTACCCTATTGATCCTGAATTTGGTACTGAAGAACAATATAAACAAAAATACAGTGAGCAGGATCTTATTGATGAATTTGGAGAAGAAACTTTTCATAGATTAGGCGATTATGAAAAGATTATACGCATTAAACTGGAGTCAGATTATCTGTCGCACCTTACCACTATTGGAGCTAAAAAAAGATATGGCAAAGAGCTGTCAGATGAGATTGTAGAACGATTGAAATTTGAACTTGATACTATCAAAAATATGGGTTACCCCGGATATTTTTTAATAGTTCAAGATTTCATAAATGCAGCCAGGGAGATGGATGTGGCAGTCGGTCCGGGTAGAGGATCTGCTGCCGGCTCCGCTGTTGCATATTGCCTTAGGATTACTGATATCGACCCACTGAAATATAATCTCCTTTTTGAACGCTTTCTTAATCCCGACCGCATATCGATGCCTGATATTGATATCGATTTTGATGATGAGGGTCGCGGCAAGGTACTCAGATGGGTTACTGAAAAGTATGGCAATAACAAGGTTGCACATATTATAACATATGGAACAATGGCAACAAAAATGTCTATTAAGGACGTTGCCAGAGTTCATAATCTACCTCTTTCAGAGGCAAACAGGTTGGCTAAACTGGTGCCAGATAGAATTCCTAACAAAAAGTTAAACCTGACCAATGCTATTGATTTTGTACCTGAACTAAAAGAGGCTGCTGAAAGTAGTGACTTTCTGGTAAACGACACACTGAAATATGCTCAGATGCTTGAAGGCAATGTTAGAAGCACAGGAGTTCATGCATGTGGAGTAATTATCGGACAATCTGATATTTCAGATATTGTACCTATAAGTACAGCCGAAGACAAAGAAACTAAGGAAAAGCTTCTTGTCACACAGTATGATGGCTCTGTAATTGAGGAAACAGGGTTGATTAAAATGGACTTCTTAGGACTCAAAACTCTTTCAATAATCAAAGATGCTATTGCCAACATTGAGATTAACCGAGGTATAAAGATAGATATCGATGAGATTGATATGGAAGATGAGAAAACCTATCAACTCTATTGTAATGGTCAAACTAACGGTACTTTCCAATTTGAATCAGCAGGCATGCAAAAGTATCTCAAAGAACTTAAACCTAGTAAATTTGAAGATCTCATAGCCATGAATGCATTATATCGCCCCGGACCGATGGAATATATACCAGAGTTTATTAAACGTAAACATGGGACAGAGGAGATAAAATATGATCTGCCCATAATGGAAAAATTCCTAAGTGAGACTTATGGTATTACGGTTTACCAAGAGCAAGTGATGCTTCTGTCACGTTTACTTGCCAATTTTTCACGTGGTCAATCAGATGAGCTCCGCAAGGCAATGGGCAAGAAGCAGATTGATAAGATGATGGCACTCAAAGAAAAATTTCAAATTGGAGGTAAGGAAAATGGATATGACGGGAAGACACTTGACAAGATATGGGCGGACTGGGAAAAATTTGCATCTTATGCTTTCAATAAATCGCACGCTACCTGTTACTCATGGATAGCTTATCAGACAGCATGGCTGAAAGCAAACTATCCATCTGAATACATGGCAGCCGTACTCTCCAACAATCTCAATAATATAGCCGATATTACCAAGTTTATGGATGAGTGCAAATCAATGGGTATAAATGTGTTAACACCTGATGTAAATGAATCACTTTTGAAGTTTTCCGTCAACAGTCACGGAGATATCCGTTTTGGTTTAGGTGCAATAAAGAGCGTAGGACAAGGAGCTGTAAACGATATTATTGATGAACGTAATAAAAACGGACTATATAAAGATATATTTGATTTTGTTGAACGGGTAAATCTCTCATCAGTTAGTAGAAAAATTGTCGAAGCATTAGCTTATGCGGGAGCTTTTGACTCATTCCCATATATTAAACGAGAACAGTTTTTTGCACGTAACGGTAAAGATGAAGAGTTTATAGATATACTTTTACGTTATGGAAGTAAATTTCAGATAGATAAAGCAGAATCTATGAACTCACTTTTCGGTGATGACACCTCCTTCCTGATTACACGGCCAGAGATACCTCAGGCAGAGAGGTGGTCGGATATGGAGCGACTCAACAAAGAACGAGAATTGATTGGCATCTACTTGTCAGCTCATCCCTTAGATGATTATGAGTTTAAACTTAAATATGTTTGCAATGCTGATACTCAAAAGCTTCAAGACCTTGACAGCTTAAATGGTAAGGAGATTACATTCGGGGGTATGGTTACAGCTGTGCGCGAAGGTCAAACCAGAAAAGGCTCGCCATACACTATTTTCAAAATAGAGGATTATTATGGAAGCTATGAGATTGCACTCTTCAGTCAAGACAGCATAGACTTTAGTAAATATGCTAGAATAGGTCTATCTATATATATTCAAGCTAAGGTGCAGCCAAAACGTTTTAATCCGAATGAGCTTGAGGTAAAAATAGGTAAGATCAATCTTTTATCCGAAATGAGAGGTAAACTTGTAACTAAAACAACTCTTCAAATCTCTCTCTCTGAGTTAAATGACACGATTATAGCAGAGTTAACAGATCTAGTAAAAAACAATTCAGGAAATTCTTTGTTATATTTCAATATTATCGATGAAAAATCGCATATGAACATACAGTTATTCTCACGATCTAACAAGATTCAGGTTAACAAAAAATTCATCGATTATTTAAAGGATAATCTCCTTATTGATTTCAAAATAAATTAATAATATAATAAAAAGAAGTATGGCATTACAAATTACAGATGCAACCATTGAAGAGATGTTGCAAACAGACAAATTAGTTGTTATAGATTTCTGGGCAGAATGGTGTGGTCCGTGTAAAATGATTGGCCCAATTGTAGAAGAAATTAGTGAGGAGTACAAAGACAGTGTAGTTGTTGGGAAACTTGATGTAGATAATAACGATGAAACTACTTCAAAGTATGGAATAAGAAATATTCCAACTGTGTTATTCATTAAAAATGGTGAGATAGTAGATAAAATTGTTGGTGCAGGCCCCAAAAAACTATTCACTGATAAGATAGACAAGTTGATTTAAAGTGAAAAAAATAAGCATCCCGACTATAATGTATAATTATATACAGCTTTAGTTGGGATGCTTGTCTTAAATGCGCCCTGAATTAATATTCATCTTCATTGAAGAAAAAATCATCTTTTGTAGGATAGTCAGGCCAGATATCTTCAATAGATTCAAAAATCTCGCCCTCCTCTTCAATTTCTTGAAGGTTTTCAATAACTTCCAACGGTGCGCCCGATCGTTGAGCAAAATCAATCAACTCATCTTTTGTAGCGGGCCAGGGAGCATCTTCCAATTTAGATGCTAATTCTAGTGTCCAATACATTGATATATTCTTTAATTTATACTCCAAATTTTTCGCAAATGTATAAAAAGTTTTTATATATCCTTCTGTTCCCAGTATATTTCTTGTGAAAATTTGTTACTTTCATATCTGGCAAGCAGAAAGAAGAAATCTGACAGACGGTTCAAAAAAATTAAAACCTCATCCGAAACAGGATATAGTTTTGCCACACCGAACACTATGCGTTCAATGCGCCGTGTTATAGTACGACAAATATGAGCTCTAGAGGCAGATTCATTACCACCGGGTAGTATGAAACGATTTAATCGTGGCAGTTTGCTATCTAATTTATCTATCTGCTTTTCCAAACGTTCAATATCTCTATCTGTTAAGATACTTGCCTCTTTGGGCTGCTTAGACTCAGTCTCTGTTGCCAAATATGAGCCTATAGTAAATAGTTTATTCTGGATATATCTTAGAAACACCTGATGCTCAGGCTCTTCTATAACACAGTTCAACCATCCAACATAGCTATTCAGCTCATCAACAGTGCCATACGCCTCGAGTCTGATGTGAGTTTTAGGGATGCGAGTACCACCTACCAGCCCTGTTGTTCCTTTATCTCCAGTTTTTGTATATATTAAACTTTTCTTCATTATATATATGAATTTTTAATTTATATATTGCGCCTGATATTATCTATATCAACTCAAAAAAAACAGTTATAGATTGACTGATACCCTAAAACATTAAACGATGCTCCATAGTCAGTTAATTAAACATAATAGTGCTGCTTATAAAAAGTAGATTTCAAAAAAGCAATTCCTATTTTATTCTTAAAATCAAATGTAACACATACTCTAGCATCATTAACGATATGACGCCATAATTGTTTACTCGATTTTGTGTTTATTGGGTTAATAACCCAGAAGCAGTTTTTATTACTTATTTCAATCAACCTTTCTACAGAAGGTAAGAAATTATCTTCGTAAATCCAATTTATGAATATTGCATCGAATCTTTTTTGTGAAACCTCATCATCAGCTACTAAAGAAGTATATTTGCTATTGGGATAAGGAGAAGAAATATATAAAGATCCAACACCATCACGAGGATGTATTTCCAAAATATTTTCAGGCTTAAAATGATTTACAAGTCTAAAAAATATCTGATGAATCTCTTGTTCGGAATCATGCCCAACTTGTTGCAGAATATCAGAAAACGCATAATAGCTATAGGGAGAATATAGAATCTGTGTAATAAAGTTGAAAGCGAAAGGTGAGTGAACACCATAGCCTTTAGATTGTCTTATGCGTAACAACCATTTGAAAAGCGTCATAATTATTTAATTTATCTTGAATAATCTGCCTATATTATTTTATATAACTGAACAGTGATTCTGTTTATTCTGAGAGTTTGAATAAGCTCTTTTATTTTTTTTCTATAAGTACAACTGCATAAGCTGTAATCCCCTCTTCACGTCCAACAAAGCCCATTTTCTCTGATGTTGTTGCCTTAATAGAAACCATATCGGGATCTATGTTCATCACATCAGCAAGCCTTTGCTGCATGGCAGGTATAAACGTTTTGAGTTTAGGTTTTTCTAGACACACCGTAGTGTCTATATTGTTCACATAATAACCTTTTTCTTTGAGTAGCTTGATGGTTTTTTTTAGAAGTATAGAACTATCGACATTCTCATATTCTTCGGAGCTGTCAGGAAAATGGAAACCTATATCGCGTAGGTTTGCTGCACCCAATAGTGCATCACAAATTGCATGAATTAAGACATCAGCATCAGAATAACCCTTTAATCCAAGATGATAATCAATTTTAATGCCACCTATCCATAGATCGCGTCTTTCTTGCAGCTTATGCATATCATAACCAAACCCAACCCTTAGCATCGTGTAAAAATATTATAATTAGTTCTTTATTAAACTTCTAAGTCCCTCTATATCAAATCCTAAAGATATGCGCAAAGTTTGATCTAAAGGGTTAGACTGTGATGTTGAAGCCAGATAGGCCGCATCAATTTGAAAGGCATCCATTCTAAAGCCGGCACCAAAAGTGACGTATCTTAGATTTCCCTTATATTCATTTTGGTTGAAATAGCCAACACGAAGTGAAAACTGATTATTATAAACATATTCAGCTCCAAGTGACCATGTAATCTCCTGTAATTCTTCTTTAAAACCACCTGGGGCGTCGCTAAATGATTTAAAGATACCACCAATGGAAGAAATATTATTATAGTCCTCAATACGTTTATTTCTTTTCTCTTCAGCTTCATTTTCATCAGGAAGCTGAGGAGTCGGCACCATCAATTTATTAATATCAAGACTCATGGTGATTGTATTTCTAGTATCAATAGGATAGCCCAAGGAGGCTCCTACCCTTAGATTAGTTGGCAGAAATTCTGATGTCTCGCCACCATCATAAGATATTTTGGTCCCTATATTTGAAAGATTGAATCCAACACCAAACAACGCTTCGGATCGACCTATGTAGAAATACGATTCATTGTACCCTGAGATGTCTGCTGCAAATGCATTGCCCGGTGATGATTCACCATCACCCGTTGAGTAGTCGCCTCTGATATATCTAAGTGTAACCGCTCCCGAAAAAGTCGTTGTAAGCTTACGTGAATAAGCTGCATCAAATGCCATCTCGTAAGGCATTACGCTGTGCCAAAACTCACCGGTTATATCTCTTACTTCTAGCTCTCCAAGAGAAAAATATCGAAGTGAAGCACTAACAGCATTTAGGTTTTGATCTCCAAATTTCCAGAATCCTGAAGCATACAGCATATTAATATCACTCACCAACCTGCTTAGCCATGGAGTGTATGAAAACGCCAAGCCTGCTTCTGTGGAAATAAAAGGATACTTTGCAGCGTTCCAGTGTTGAGAATAAACATCTGGCATAGTTGCAGCTCCTACATCACCCATTCCTCCACCTCTAGCATCAGGCGCAATCTGCAGAGACGGCATTGCAGTTAGTATAGGGTTATATTCCTGTTCTTGCCCTTTAATATTATTAGGAGCTATTAATAAAAAAGTACAAAACAGAATTGTAATTAATTGTTTATGCATATTGCTTAAATATTTTTTTGCTGATATATGAACTTCTTATAAATAAGCTATTCAGAAATAATTATTTGAATCTTAACAAAACCTACTTATATTTATTTAACTCTGAAATTCAGCAATTTCCTGCTTTCAATATATCCTTGAAGATGGTCATTTATTTTAACTGAACCTACACCAGCAGGCGTACCAGTGAAAATAAGATCGCCAATCTTAAGTGTAAAGAACCTGCTAATATAAGAAATAATTTGGTCAACAGAGTATATCATATCCATTGTGTTTCCCTGTTGTACGGTAATATCATTAACATCAAGATGAAAGTTGATATTCTGCATATCATTAATGTCATGTTTTGATATAAATTCTCCTATCGCAGCAGAATTATCAAAACTTTTTGCTATCTCCCAAGGTAGACCCAATTCCTTCTGTCTACGTTGAATATCACGTGCAGTGAAATCAATGCCAACTGTAATTTCATTATAATAGCGATAAGCAAAGCGTTCTGCTATATTTTTACCAAGGCGGTTTACTTTTACCACTATTTCCGTTTCATAATGAATCTCATCAGAAAAATCGGGTAACATAAACGGTTTACCGCCCTTCAACAAAGCTGTATCCGGCTTCATAAACAAAACCGGCTCCTCACTTTCAAACGTAGATTTCATCTCTTTATTGTGGGAAGTATAATTAAGTCCGATGGCAAATATCTTCATTAATCTAATCGGTTAAACATAACTGCAAGATGCGCATAGAGTGAAGTATTTTGAAGTACAATGCCTGAAGGTACACGAATACGAAAAGGTGTAAAATTCCAAATACCCTTTATTCCACCACTAATCATATAATCGGAAACCTCTTGAGCAACACCTGAAGGTACTGTGAGAACGCCTATTGCTGCATCCATATGCTTGTTCATCTTAACAAATTGATCGATATGATAAACTGGTATTTGATGAATTTTTGTGTTTACAACTGATCTGTTAATGTCGAATCCGGCTATAATTTTTAAGCCATATTGCTCAAGCCCTGAGTCTGACAGCAAAGCGGCGCCCAGACTACCTATACCAAACACAACTGCTCTATGTACTTTTTTGAATCCAAGAAATTCCTCTAAAACATCTATCAGTTCAGCAATATCATAACCAACTCTGGTTTTTCCGCTTATTTCAACAAATGAAAGATCCTTAGCAATCTGAGATGCAGAGACATTAATTTTTTTTGATATCTGAGTGGAAGAAACATACTTTTCTCCCTGAGTTTTAAGAAGTTTTACATATGACAGATACCAAGGAAGTCTCCGAAGTGCTGGTTCAGGTATTTTATTCGTATATGTCTGCACTGATATATCTTTTTGTAACAAAGATACGTTCTTTTCGGAGAAATTTAAATATTTTAATCAATATTTAAAGATAAATTTCTTTAATCAAATTGGAGCTCAATTCCTAGCACTCGTCATACCCTTCATGACCGCACGCACAGAGCCTATATTCAAGCTGGTATCAATAATTATAGGTGTTCTATTTTGATCATTAGTGAGCGATGCTTTTAATGCTTCTTTTTGATTTGTAAATGCATCATCAAGAATAGTCATAGTGATATTTATTACCTCATAAGTGTTGCCGTCATTAGCTTTTATATTTGATATGCCCTGATAATTAACATACATATTAACAGCCCTTCTACCTGAAATAAACTGTATAAATTTACTGTCGCCAGTCCTTAATCCTGTAAAGTCGAGATTACGAACTAATGATAAAACAGATAAATAATCATAAGTACACTCTTCTGTTGTAAACACTTCATCGAATTTTTCTTCACCGTTGTAAACCCTTACTGTACGAATACTAATATCATCATCGTTATACGTATACGACTGTCTTTCTACCGAATAATCGCTTCCTTCAAAGGCTTCTTTTGTGAACAGAAGCGGTCTTAAATCGCTATCAACATAAGATGTAAGTGTGTCGTTGACAGTATAAATGTTTCCAGCCAAACCAGAAGTATTTAATATCATCACTGTTTTAAGTGAACTTATACCACGATAATTTGCATCAGTAACTGTTAATGAACCAGATCCTGCACGTGCTCTAATTATTCCAAAATTAAAATATAGATCATACTGAATATTCTCTCCACTAAAAATGGCGTTATTCGATATTTTACATTGTGCTGCTGCTGATTGTAAACTTAAGAGCAGAAGCATCAATAAAACTATTGATGTGTTTTTTTTAATCATACTAAATTTTTTAAATCATCTACCCATATATGATATAAGCGAGTTACGATTGTTTGATTGCTGCTGTTTTTATCTATTAACATTAGGGTTTGCTCGCCTCTCGCTAGGCTTATTGATTGTTATCTCCAAAGGCTTTTGATTGATAAGAAGGGTTGAGTTTATATTCCACTCCTCAAGGTGATCAGAGAAAGCCCTAATAACAAACACCCCATTATAATAAAACACCTCTTCAGGCTGTCGCCCCTCTTCGTAATTTCCTGTTGTCCATTTACCATCGTCATTTTCATCTATTATTAGACGTGCATAAACATTGCCGGGAGGCAAATCCTGAAACTTGACAACATTTTCTTTGACAGTACTTTGTCTAAAAGGTTTATCTGAATTATTTAACAGTTGTACAAACGCTTGCTTTCCATCAGGTAGTCCGTTTATTCTGATTTCAAGGTTTCCATACTGGTCTAATGGCTTAACTGTAAACGACTGTTCAAATTTATCGTTCCACAAGCCGTAATGGCTAAAAACTGCCGCCGAATCAATATTAATCAAATATCTACCCCCTGGCACCCAGCTGGGTCGTATTGTGTATCTTCTTGGATTAAGTGAATCTGTCTCCAATCGAAAAGGTACAGATTCATATAATGTATCAACTTGAATTGAAAGTTTAACAAATGAGGAGTCAAATTCTATAACTGGCTGATCAAATTCAATTCTAATTGAATTATACAATTCAAAACTTGAAACTAAATTACTGTTAATTATCAAAAACTGTAATGGAGTATTATTTTGATCTCCCTCCACACCACTATTATCTGCTTGCTGTTCAGAATCAACTTCATTTTGTTCTTGGACCTCTACTTCTGTCTCACTGACTACAGGCAGAGGCTGTCTTACACTACTAGCCGATTGTCTGAAGTTAAAACTAAGAGTATCAGTTTTAATTATGTTTTGATTGAGAGTGTCTGTCTCAAAATAATTAATCTCCATCCGGATAGTATCCTGGTTATAAACAAGAGAATCGGTGATCCAGAGCATTAAAGTATCGTTATTAACACTTCTTTCAGCAATATACCAATCATCACCCAATCTCTCTGGTTCAATTAGTGAAAAGGTAGGTATATCAGTTGGTGCTGCAAAGAAAATATTCAATCTATTTTCCTGAGGGCGCTCATTCCTCATCAAATATTGCCTTTGAAAATCTGAAATAAAGGAGCGAAGAACAATATTATCTGGGAGGAAACGAGTATATCCAACATTATTGATAGCACTTATAGTTGTGCTGTCTAAAAAGACTGTGTCCTGACGTATGTCTGTCATTGTTGAAGGTGAAACTATTGAATCCAAAAATGCTATGGCTTCCTGTGGATTATCATATTTATAGTCTCTATTCTGATCATTAAGTGCAAACACTCTATACTTACCAGGAGCCATGCCACGAACAGTAAAATCGCCACGTGAGTTGGTCCTTGAAATCCTCTCAAATGGAACATTTGTAAAAATAGTATCATCAAAATTTGAATGTATCCCCACATAAATTCCAGATAAAGGTTCTAAATCCTCAGCATTAAGGACTCTCCCCGAAATTGAGAGTGTATCAAGCTGATCTCCCGTTGAAAAAGAATAAACAAAGTTTTCAATCGGATTACTCTCATTGTTATCTACAATGGCATCTGTAAAATCTATTGTATAGGTAGTATTAGGAAAGAGTTCGTCATTAAATTCAACAACGGCCCTTCTTCCTATAGCCCGGATTATAGGCATATTTTGCTGTGGCGGAGTGATTATAATCTTTTCAGTTGGATTTTCAATCTGAATATTTTCATCAAAAACTATTTCAACTCTCTTAGGAGTAGAATTTAATGAGTTGAAACTAGGAGATGCACTAACCACAACAGGTGGGTCTATATCATACGGCCCCCCGGTTGGTGTTGCTATATTTGCACAAGAGTGAGACAAAACAACTATCAACAACGAGATAAGAAGTAATCTTATAATTGAAAATAACTTATTCGACATCTATCTTACAAAAAGAATCAATTCATTTTATGTCACAAATGTACAATATTTTCGCTAAGTAATACATCTGCGATATGTTTAGTTAATAATATTATGTTTATTGTTTATTTGATAACAGTTTATGTCCAATCCTGCAATATAAACACTTACGCTTATCACAATACTCTTTTTTTAATTGTACAAGTGCTTGAGAATCCATTGCATTTTCAGGTATTACTCCTGCCTTTCCAAACTCACGAATAATAGAATTTTTTTCGGGTTTTATAGATTTTAGCAAATCTTCTGCACGAATACAAAAATCTTCTTGAAATGTTTTTTTGCCATAAGCAAAAAGTATTGGAGCTACAGTATTGATTATTAATAAATCTAAAGATGATTTGCCGAGTATTTTACTGTTTTTTCCAGATTTCTTTCCAAAAGAATAATGAGTCTGCCAATATTCAGAAGGTTTAGTTTTAAAATGTGATAACATCTGTTCATAGTCTTCTTTCTCAAGAAACGCACTAAACAGTCTGCCTGACTTTTGCAATAACGCGGCCAATTGTGCTATACGCAACTCGGGAAAAGAGCTCGGTCGAATTCTAAGCCTCTTCATATTGTGACCACTGGGGTTTTTAAGCTTATATTTTGCTTTCAGAAAAACATACTCTTTACGCAAGCTTAAGTAATAATTATCAAACTTGTCGTCGCAAGTCTCATTATCAAAAAATCCTGCCTGACCAAACATAAGTGCTTCTATCTGAAATATATTATCACTGTGTCTTAGTATTATTTTAAATGGGAGAGTACGGGCTAATCGCTCAAACTCATCAGAATTAATACCAAAGCCAAAATTTCGTGTTAGCATCACATAAAAAACATCATCCCATGAATTATTATATCGTTTAAGATGATGATATATGTCATTTGTTTTTCGCTCAAGACGCTCAAAAGCAAGTACCGTCAACCAAGCATTTATTCTCGCTACAGACAGTGAAGAAATAAAGTTCTTACAAGGTATCATACATTTACTGTGTAACAAAAAATCAGCACTATTACGCAGTTTTTCAGCAACTTTCAATTTACATTGGGGAATCTCCTCTCCCAACTCATTTATAATAGGTCCATTTATTATTTCTGAGACATGTAAAACAACTGAATTATACACTTTATCTTGATCATGTCCATGTCGACACCAGTCTTTAGAGGTCATATGAATCTCAACATTTCCTGCCCAAACAGTATTGTTAAGTTTTATTTTAGCGTTAAAAAAGTCAGGACCTGCATCATTGTTATGCATTCCCGGATCTAAAACCTCTATTAAAGTTCCATTTTCTGTTCTTAATGAGTTAGGGTCATATAACTTAAATTTCCAAATGTAATGTAGGAGATATTCAGATTTAGCCAAAATGATACAGTTTAAAAATCAAAAATAAAATTAATTAACTGAAAATCAAAATGAAGTAAGCTAAAGTAGGTAAAAAATATTATGACTCTAAAGAATATTCTGTAAATTTGCATGCGGGAATTTAATAATCCCTAATTATAGGTTATTTTTTAGAATAATTTTGCAAACACAAAGAGAACTTGATTTCCGGACAAAAAAGATAAGCAAACTTGTCTGGGACTATGCGCTGCCAGGCATTGTGGGAACTGTGGTCAACATGTTATATAACGTTGTTGACCGTATTTATATTGGGCAAGGAGTAGGGGCATTAGCAATTTCTGGACTGGCAATTACCACTCCTGTTATAAACCTCACCTCTTCTTTAGGGATGCTGGTAGGATCTGGTGCGGCAGCTCGTATCTCTATTGCACTTGGTAGAAATGATAAGGATACAGCTGAGAAGATTTTGGGCAACTCATTGCTTCTGACCTTTATATTAAATGCTGTCTTTATAACTCTGATTTATTACTATATTGACCATATTCTAATAGCATTTGGAGCCAGTGATCTAACTCTACCCTATGCAAGAGATTATCTCAATATAGTTTTGTTGGGGAACATCCTTATCAGCCTTACATACAACTTCAATGCAATGATGCGCGCCTCAGGATACCCTAAAA
The DNA here is from genome assembly GCA_964622945.1 of uncultured Proteiniphilum sp. Lineage (GTDB taxonomy): Bacteria > Bacteroidota > Bacteroidia > Bacteroidales > Dysgonomonadaceae > Proteiniphilum. The sequence goes on along the minus strand of CAZURM010000001.1, from coordinate 66,141 downwards.
AGGCAATGGCTACAATGCTTATCGGAGCAGCATTAAATATTATGCTTTCCCCCATATTTCTGTTTGGGTTTGGAATGGGTATAAAAGGAGTTGCATGGGCTACTGTTATCTCAATGTTTGTTGGACTTATGTTTGTGATGCATCACTTTACACGAAAAAGCAGTGTGATTAGACTAAAGTGGAATAAGATACGACTTGACAAAAAAATTATACTCTCAATAATTTCAATTGGATTGTCACCATTTAGCATGATGGTGGCAGCCTCTGCAGTAACTGTATTAATGAATACTTCTCTTATGCGATACGGAGGAGACTTGGCGGTTGGGGCATATGGCATTGCTAATACAATTTTAGGCTTTTTATTGGTATTTGTTTTGGGGCTTAATCAAGGTATTCAGCCCATATTGGGTTACAATTATGGTGCAGGGAATTATAAAAGAGTAAGGCATACACTCTACTACACATTAAAAATTGCAACTATTATTACTTCTACAGGTTTTATTTTGGGAGCACTATTTCCTAGACAAACTGCAATGGCATTCACTACTGATACAGAGCTGTTGAATCTTACAGAAAGAGGTGTTAGAATTGTTGTTTTAGCCCTTCCTCTTGTAGGTATACAAATTGTAGCATCAGGATTTTTCCAAAGCCTTGGATATGCATTTAAGTCAATGATACAAAGTCTTAGTCGTCAACTGATTTTTCTTGTTCCCGGAATCATACTTTTCCCACGCCTATGGGAGCTTGATGGATTGTGGATAGCAATACCCGTTTCCGACACTCTTGCAGCACTTCTATCACTTATTCTACTGATAGGTCAGATACGACTATTAAAGAAAATGGAAAAAGATGCCATTGAGCCGGACATTCTCAAAGCCCAGCAGTTATCAACCAAAACTACTGAAAATCCTTATATATAGTATTTTCAGTAATTTTGTGTTTCTATTGTAAAAAATTGACCAAATTTGTGTAGTTTTGTATATACCGATATTTGAATAATAGATAATTTACTAACATATTAAAATTAAAGTATGAAGCGAGTTGTTTTAATACGTCATGGCGAAAGCACATGGAACAATGAAAACCGTTTTACTGGTTGGACAGATGTTGATCTAACGGAAAAAGGTGTTGAGGAGGCACACAAAGCAGGCAAATATCTTAAGAAAGAAGGATTTCAATTTGAAAAAGCCTACACATCTTATCTTAAGAGAGCTGTAAAAACTTTAAATGTTGTGCTTGATGAGATGGATCTTGACTGGATTCCTATAGAAAAAACATGGCGTCTAAATGAGAAGCATTATGGTATGCTTCAGGGACTTAATAAAGCTGAAACGGCTGAAAAATATGGTGATGATCAGGTTCTTATTTGGCGTAGGAGCTACGATATCCCTCCACAGCCACTAGATAAAGAAGATGAACGTTCTCCATTTCAAGATGTGCGTTATAAAGGAGTTGACGAAAAAGATCTTCCACTTACTGAAGCTCTTAAAGATACTGTAGAGCGTATATTGCCATATTGGAACGATACAATTGTTCCTGAAATGAAAAAATATAATGAAGTAATAATTGCAGCTCACGGGAACAGTCTGCGTGGTATCATCAAACACTTAAAAAGCATCTCAGATGAAGATATAGTTAATCTTAATCTTCCCACAGCAATTCCTTATGTGTTTGAATTTGACGATGAAATGAATCTACAGAAAGACTATTTCCTTGGTGATCCAGAAGAAATCAAAAAGCTTATGGAAGCTGTTGCTAACCAAGGGAAAGCAAAATAATACTAAAATGTTTTGAGAATATGAATATTAAAACGTTGAACCTGTTATAACAAGTTCAACGTTTTTTATTAAATATTTATCAGGAATCTAATCTTAATAATTAACCACACTACGTATCAAGTATAATAATATTGATACTTATCTCTTCTGAGTTGTCATCTTTATCCCTTAACTTAAATTAACATTGGCGGGTCAGAAACTCACATTTACCATAACAGGGAAATGATCAGAAGGAAAATGTCCATGATGAACATCATTCAGTACACCATATTTATTAACCATTATATCTTTTGTTACCCACACATAATCAATTCTTTCTTGCTTTAATCCGCCAAGTATAAATGAGTTAAATGTGCCGAATGTTCCATAAGGAGGTTTAAGTGATATAGCATATGAATCATTCAGAAGACCATCTTTCATTATAATCTGGACAGGCTCAGAATCGGGTACAGCATTAAAATCTCCAGTTGCAATTACAGGGTATCCTCCTGCAATCTCACGAATTTTATTTGTTAATAGAAACGACGACTGTCTACGTGCTTCAACACCTTCATGATCATAATGGACATTAAAGAAAAAAAACTCTTTACCCGATTCAATATCTTTGAACTTTGCCCAAGAACAGATGCGGTTACAACAAGTTGCATCCCATCCCTTTCCTGGAATATCAGGAGTTTCTGACAACCAAAAGTCTCCATTATATAAAACTAAAAATCTATCTTTTTTATAAATAATTGCTGAATGCTCACCTGCATCTTTACCATCGTCCCTACCACCACCAACATAATCATATCCTCCCGGCTCTAAAATATCCATAATCTGATGATGAAACCCTTCCTGTGTTCCAAATATATCAAAATCATGAAAGCGAACTAACCCGTTAACCATATCTTTTCTATGCTCCCATGAATCTAAGCTGTCATTAGGGGTATCCAAGCGAATGTTGTAAGTAGCTACATTAAAAGTAGTCACATCACTTTTTTGAGCTGATGCAATAATTGTAAACATAAACAGTAGTGTTGTCCAAGCAATTTTTGTTTTCATTAAATTATCTTTTAGGTAAAATAAAAATTCTTTAGCATATATTTTAGAATAAGTATCATCAACGATTAAATGATACTTCTCAATTAATGAATTTACATCCTCGTTATAATCAAGTCAGCAATTAAAGGTAGATGATCTAAATCATTTAATCTGGTTTTAGGTGCTTGTATATTAAATATCTTAATATTTCTACTTGTTATTATATTATCAATATTATAATTAACTCCACCACGATAACCTGAAGCTGTCACTGATCCTTGAGCAGTTGTAAACCAACCCATATTTCCACCATTAGCTATATTAAAACCTGCATCAATAAATTTTATTTGAGTAGAGTCATTTGCATTCATATCTCCCATACAAATAAAATACTCATATTTGCTCAATAACTCAATCAAATTATCAAACGACTTCTCATGCCAATCCTGTTGCCAAGGAATATGTGTTGATATCACCTTGATTAATAAACCATCAATAATTAAATCACCAATAACTGCATAATAATCTCCATCCCAATCAACTTGATATACATTTTCTAATTGGTAGTTAGTAGCAATTCCATTATAAATCCAAGTGTTTTCCTTACCCCAGTATATATTATTATAAAAAGGTTTTAAAATCTCATCCTCAGCAATTATTGTGCTATCTTTATTAAAGTAACGGTTCCATTCCTGTACTCCCAAAATATCAAGACTTTGTTCACCAATCCATCTTTTCCAATTATTCAACTCTGCATCAACAATTCTTCCTTCGCCTTGGAAACCACCCAATCTACCTTGATTAAAATGACCAATATTAAAAGTTGCCACCTTTAACCTTATAGGAGCTTTGTTACTCTCAGCTCCTGACAGGGATAGTACTGAAATAGAGACAATTAAAAAAACAAGAATCAAATTTTTAACATTTAACATCTTACTCATCATTGTTTAATTTATAAAAAAGAAAACTAAACTTATCTTTTAACTCCGCTCCTTTCAAGTAGAGCATCAACAGATGCTTCACGACCACGGAAACGTTCGTAAAGCACCTCCGGTTCTTCAGTGTTACCTAATTCTAGAATATTTTTACGAAATGAAGCAGCTGTTACCTTATTAAAAATGCCATTCTCCTTAAATAGAGAAAAAGCATCTGCTTCCATCACCTCAGCCCATTTGTAACTATAATAGCCAGCAGCATAACCACCTGAAAATATGTGGTTGAATGAAGTCGACATACACGCTTCATGTATTACTGGCAATAGCTGTACACTAGCCATTGCATTCTGCTCAAAATCACGAATTGGCTTTACTTGAGCATCACTCTCAGCAAGAATTGAGCTGTTCGGTTCAAAAGGCTGTGTTAGAGAGTGCCAAGCCATATCAAGATACCCAAAAGAAAGTTGTCGAAGTGTTAAATACCCAACGTTGTAATTAGATGCATCCACAATACTCTGAAGAAGCACCTCTGGCATTCTCTCTCCTGTTTGATAGTGGTAAGCAAATTTATCAAGAAACTCCTTTTCTTTTAACCAATTTTCCATAAAATGCGAAGGCAGTTCCACAAAATCACGATACACGCTTGTACCTGAAAGAGACTCGTATGTTGTACGTGCCAACATACCATGCAACGCATGTCCAAACTCATGCAAAAAAGTATTTACTTCACTAAAAGTCAGTAAAGCAGGGGTAGTATCAGTTGGTCGTGTAAAGTTCATAACGATAGTAACATGCGGTCTGCTATCCACACCATCTTTGACATATTGTCCTTTAAATGAGGACATCCACGCACCTGAACGCTTCCCTTCACGTGGATGAAAATCGGTGTACAATACGGCAAGAAACTCTCCCTCCTCATCAATAACATCAAAAGCTTCAACTTCAGGATGATAAACCTCAATCTCATTATTACTCACAAACTGAAGACCATAAAGCTCAGTTGCCAGTCCAAACACTCCTTTTTTTACATTTTCCAGCTCAAAATACGGACGTGTCATTTCATCATTAACACCAAATCGGTTATCCTTAAGCATCTCGGAGTAGTAACTCCAGTCCCAAGGTTGAATTTCAATTTCTCTATCTTCTGTCTTAGATGCAAATGTTTGCACAGCACTCACCTCATCACGAGCAACCAAATCAAATGCTTTCGCCAAATTATCAAGCAATTCAAAAACATTCTCGGCACTCTTTGCCATTCTGTTTTTTAGCACGTAATCTGAGTAACTATCATACCCAAGAAGATTAGCAATCTCCAGTCGCAGATTTACAATTTCCTGAACATTTTTCCGATTATCAAACTCACCACCCAAAACATTTTTGGTGTTATATGCCATATACAATTGCTCGCGCAGATCACGTCGCGACGAATATTTCATAAAATCAGAATAACTTGGACCTGTCAAATCAAATATCCAGCCCTCTTTTCCTTTAGATTTAGCTTTTACTGCAGCAGCATCAAGAGTACTTTTAGGCAATCCTGCTAAGTCCGCCTCTTCTGTTAACAACATCTCATAAGCGTTAGTTTCACGCAATACATTTTGTCCAAACTCCAATGTTGCTTTACTAAGCTCCGTGGTTAAACTCCTATACTTATCTTTATCATCAACAGAAAGGGTAGCACCACTATTTTCAAAACCTTCGTAATATTTCTCAACCAAACGAACCTGTTCAGCTGTAAGATTTAGCGAGTTGCGATCATTATATATCACTTTTACACGATTAAAAAGGTCTTCATTCAGATTGATATAATTTGAATGCGCCGACAGTTTTGGACTCAGTTTTTGAGAGATAACCATCATCTCATCATTACTCTCTGCACTAAGAAGATTAGAAAAAACAGAACTTACCCTAGTCAGCATCTCACCAGCATATTCCATGGCTTCTATTGTATTAGCAAATGTAGGTGCAGATGGATTTGAAGCAATCTTATCAATTTCCAATTTATGTTCTTCCATACCTTTATCAAAGGCAGGTTCAAAATGTTCTATCTTAATGTCATTAAACGGAGCAGTTCCGTGGGGTCTATCAAAAGGCTTAAAAAAAGGATTTTCTTGAGCAGAAGCAAGTGTCATTATCATCACGCAAAATATTGTTATTATAAATTTCTTCATAAGATAATTAAAATAGTCTTTACAAGACAGTTAAGGAATCAGTTATAGTACAAAGATAATTGATTTTTTTGAAAAGAATGGTTTTATATAATGTAAATATCAATGATTTAAAAGCCATTACTATTACTACAATAATATTGCTATTCTAAGACGATATTACCTTATATTCAATAGCTATAAGGTAATAATTCACAAAGCTCTCTCTTTCTTTCTTTCCAATCAGGAATAATATCTGCAAGGAGGGAATAGAAATTCTTAGAATGATTAAAATGAATCAAGTGACACAATTCATGAACCATCACATACTCAATACATCTAATTGGTGTTTGGATAAGTTTACTATTCATAGAAATTGAACCTTTGGACGTACAACTTCCCCATCTCGATTTCATTTGCTTTACAGTAATCTTACTAGGTGAAACATTAAACATATCATTAAACCTATCTACCATTGGAGCAACAATTTGCGGCAACAGATTTTTAGCACTATTAATGTACCACTCATTCATCATCATTTCAACCATAGATGTATCAATACATACTATATCAATAAATTCGCAGTTTTTAGAAACTGTATTTTCGGTACCATTGTGAATTCGCAAAATGTACTCATCACCAAGGAAAAGGTGCCTCTCACCGCTCACAAACATCTTTACTGGATTCAATCGTCTCTGCTCCTCATATTTCTTCTTATGCTTTAAAATCCATTCCATTCTATCATTTAGCACTTCCTCAACTTGACGATTTGTAGTACGTTTTGGTGCTCTTACAACCACACTACCATCGGAATGCACAATTATGCTTATTGTTTTTCGCAAAGATCTTACAAGTGAGTATTTTAGGGAAGCTGAAGCTGTTTTCATTTAGTTGTTGTCATTACTTTTTCGACTTCAAAGATAAAATATATTATTTAAAATGACTTGTAATGTCATTGACAACTAACTAGCTTAAAGATTAGTAAAATGAAATATCGCTATTTATATATTCATTTGTCCTATCCCACTCTTTTTCTGTTTAATTTCGATCACCTTGCCTAGGTGATAAGCAATGTTCCAGAAACAGTAATCACCATTTTTACTTGGTGTAAAACTGCCATCTATAATTTCAAATCGTATGGGAAACCCATTATTCTGCAATGCCAACTGAAAGCTAATATCATTTACTTCCACAACAATTATATCCAGTTCATCATTGTTACGTGCAGCTAGGCTAAGGAATTTATATTCAATAGGGATATAGGGATACACTCCGTCATTGTATAAATATATTTCACTAATCGGCTCACTAGAGAGCAGGTGTTTATCGTAATAAAGTCCGATTTGATCATCTTCGTGCCAGGTTGCAAGATACTTTGTAAAGGTAGTGTCTTTAATTTTTCGCAATTCAGTTTTCTTTTTTCCCGATATTATGGCATAATAATCCTCCCGCTTTATTGAAAGACGTAATGTATTGTTTTTCGTTGGTTTCATAGATTTTCAATTTATGAATAGTTGAAAAGCATGATTGGAAAAGGACCTCTATTTACAAATATAAATATTTTTTAGAATATATACGTATATATTCTTATTTTTAATTCTTTTGATAATAGTACTCAATAAAGTTCTTTGAAATCATTAATATCTATGTTGATAAATTGATATGATTTCAAAGAACTAAATTACAACTATCTGACAACAAGCGTATTGCTGGCCAGCAATAGTAGTTTATATTCTAAATTTAGATATTTAACGTAATTTATGTGTTAATAAATTTATTTTAATACGGTTTCAAATCGATAACTGCCTGACTGAAGTTCATAAATAGCTTTACCATCTTCATACTTAACAAATGTTATCCCTATAGATTCAGAAATTGGGTTGCCACCTTCTTTTACAGAATCTATAGAGTTACTGGGCAAGTATAGTGTGGCAGTAGTATTCGCTGGTACAATAGCATTGTAATTTAAAACACCATTATTTAATTCCCATTTACTATATATTCTTCCATACATAGAATCATAATGCCCCTCAGCCCATTTCATCTCACCTGTAAGATCTGGTTCCGGTTGAAGTATGAAGCGTTTAAACCCAGGATCTTGACGTTGTATACCTAAAGAGTATGCTATCATCCATTGTCCAACAGCCCCAAATGAGTAATGATTAAAAGAATTCATACTATTATTGCCTCCAAAACCATTTTCAACTGTGTAACCGTTTAATCTCTCCCAAATAGTTGTTGCTCCTTGATCTATAGAATACAACCAAGATGGATATTGATTATTTTGAAGCAATCGGTAAGCTACGTCGCTATATCCGTTATCTGATAATGTTTTACTTATCCAGGCAGTTCCAATAAATCCTGTCATTAAAGAATATTCAGGCCTAAGTACTCCATCATCATCTCTATTTTGGCGTTTAACTGCATCAGCGAGATTTGAAATCATATATGGAGTATTTTCTTCATTAAATAAGTTCAGAGCTAACCCAACAGCATAAGATGTTTGTGTATCAGCAATTTTAAATTCCATGCTTGGCGCCGGCTGTCCTTCAACTCTAGTTCCTGAAACATATCCCAAAGTTTTATAATCATCATTCACGAATGTTTCATTAAAAAACTCTTTACGCGCATAATACATTTCACGGAACCGTTCAGCATCTTCTGTCTTATTTAATATCTCAGCCACATTTGCAACTATCCATAAGTCATAAGCATGATAAGCAGTAGCAAGGAAAGCAGAACCCAACTGATTGTTTTGTGGCCCAAGCCAGTCTCCCAACTGTCCGTCAGTTGAAAGTCCAGTTTGCGGATCAATTGTCGTTTCAATATAATCTATGTATTTTACCATTGCAGGATATTGCTCTTCGAGTATTATTTTATCATTATACTGAAGATATACTTCCCATGGCACAGTTATACCTGCACTACCCCAAAGGACTCCACCAAACCCTCCTCCAATAGGAGCAATATCTGTAAACCTGCCATTTTCACCTTGCATATCTCTCATAGCGAGCAAGTGACGACGAAGAAATTGGCTTGAGTTAGAAGCATATGTTGCTGTTCTTGAGAAGACATTTATATCTCCGCCCCAACCCATACGTTCATTTCTTTGTGGACAATCAGTAGGAACAGAAAGAAAGTTATCTATATTAGACCAAGTCAAATTTGACCAAAGCTGATTCACTTTTCTGTTCGATGTGTTGTAGTCAGCCGTCAATTCTGTTATAGAACTTATTGCAACACCTTGAACAGCTTCCAGCGGTAGAGGGCTATCAATTCCAGTCACTTCAATGTATTGATATCCACGACTAGTGAATTTAGGCTGAAACGTTTGCCTACCATTTTTCATAATGTAGATATCTTGACAAAGAGCTGCTCTATAATTCTCCAGCATAATCATACCCACATTATCGCCTGACTCTTCAAGATCAGGATACAACATCTCAGCAACTCTAAGTATAATTGTATCACCTTGATTACCATTAGAAAACGTGATTTTAGGTACACCCACAAAATTTTGACCCATATCATATACGTAAACTCCTGGTCTCACTTCTTCCACGCTTTTTGCCGTTAAGGTCTCATATATCTTTGCATTATTACCGATTTGTCCTATCAGCTCCATGTCATCAAAGTCAAAACTGGTAACTACACCATCACGACCAGTAGTCACTCCGCTATACGATGTTCCGGAAAGTAAAATCTCTTCTGTTTTTTTCCATTGAGTATCATCAAAATTGGGAAGTAACCAACCATCAATGTTGCTCTCTTTATTAGCATCATATACTTCTCCCATATTCAAGCTACTATAAACAATAGGTCCATTATTATAATATTTCCAATTTGCCGGATCTGTAGTAATTATTTCCTGCGAGCCATCAGTGTAGTCAATAACCAATTTTGCTAATAAAGATTGCCTATCACCAAAATGATTCCATATATCACCAAAGCTAAGCATTCCACTCCACCAACCTTCAGCTAACATCGCACCCATAGCATTTTCTCCGTTCTTGACCATACTAGTCACATCATAGGTCTGATACATATGAGTTTTATTGTACTGAGTTAAGTCTGGATTATAATAATCATCCCCTATTCTATCACCATTAAGAAAAATTTCATATATACCACGAGCTGTAACATATAAACGTGCATCTTTTATTCTATCTCTTCTCGTAATAAATTCAGTTCGTAACAACGGTGAGGAATTCCGACTAGGATCTGCTGTTATAAGTAGTCCATTTTCTCCGCCATTTATCACAAAAGAGTTGTCAGAAATGGATATCCCTCGATTCTCTGATATGTAATTAGTATATATGCCATTATAGCTAGTAGATAAATCTTCTTTAAATAAAGTGTTATTAGGTGCCCTATCATTATATATTTCTATATCGGAGAAATATGCTCTCTGATTAGGATCAACAGCAAAGCCTATATCGCATACCATACCAAATGGTATATAATTGTGTCCTGACCCAACAGGATTAAGATTAACAGATGATGCAGCACCTCTAGCCCCTCCTCCACCAAATCCTCCTACAGCAACGGCTTGTTCTTCGGGAATAAAGAAATCACTAATACCATCTATAGATAAATCTATTCTTCCGTAAGCACTTCTAATTTCAAAATTGTGTTTTTCGTTCTTGTTCGAAAAATTTACTACCGAAGGCTTAATATTGTAGGTTTTTATTGGCTCTCCAGCAATATCATCTTTTGAATAACCCACTCGGTAAACATTCAGTTTCGCAACCTCTCTTTGTAATTCATCTACATTAGAAATGTCAAATTCAAGTTTGAAATAACTTTCATTTTCTCCATTTTCCAATTGATAAATATTTCTATATTTATCTTTTAATCGTATATCATTAGCTCCATAAATAAAACCGGCCTTAGTGCTGCCTTCTGGAATTTCTAACGAATATTTAAATCTATAAATTATTTGGTAATGAGAGTAAAACACTAAATCATCATCTCCACCACCAATCCATTTTGCACCACTCCAAGCAGATAAATCAGTGCTCATCAAACCTGTCTCAAACCATGAAGTAGCAGTTATTATTTCATCATTTTGATCCCAAACAGATACGCTCCATTCATATTTTGTAGTTGCCCTGAGCTGCGAGCCCTCATATTTAACACCTACTGAGTTAGCATCTTCTACTTTCTCAGAATTCCATACGACATTTCCATCAGGGTTAGTCACAATAATTTGGTACGCACGTTGATAATATCCTCTTTCATTCGATGGAGAGTTCATTTGCCAACTAAAAATAGGGACATTAACATCAATACCTAAAGGTGTTGTTGTATAGTCTACGGTTAGATTCTCAATTGTTGTATTTACTTGTGCACAACTAAACAAAACGATTAAGAATAAAACATAAAGTAATCCATGTGTAATAGCTTTTGTTTTCATTATAATTCTATTTAATTTTAAATATTTTCAAGATGTTTTTAGTTTTTGCTAGATATCATTGAGTTCTTTTTTTATGGTATGAAGTCGAAGTAAATCAGTAGATTAATCCCACTTATCTATCAAGATAAAGCTAGTTGTGCAATTCACTTATTATACTTATACAAATATAAAATAACAAATAATGAAGAAACTGTTTAAAATGTCATAAAAACTATCCGTTTTGATATTTAATGTTAAAACATATTGCCACAAGGAAACATATAAGAAACAGCTGCCACAACCATTGTTAGATAAAAATCATTTCAAATAAAAGCCAAAATAATCTCATAAATTGCTATAAAAATAAACTTTAGAAAGATATAGATTGTAAGCTTATAATTAAATTAAAAAACGGATGTTGAATAAACAACACCCGTTCTTAAATAATTCTTTTTTATACCTATAAAATTCTACTTAAATCTTCGGGAGTAACATTCATTACTGCTATCACTCCTGTTTCATCAATTAAGTAATTACGGAAGCCACGATTCAGTTTTAAATCATAATAAAGTTTTGAATCTGCTCCATCTATTTCACAAAACTGTAAAATAGAGTCGAGGTTATCCATAGCTACTGTTCTCTCAATAACATCTTTATTTTTATCAAAACTAACAGAAAGAAATGTTACATCAGCATTATTCATCTTTAGATAATTATGCAGTAACACATTGTTTGCTCTGGATTGGGCGTCATATGATGCCCAGAAGTTAACCACAACTTTTTTGCCTTTATAGTCACTCAGTTTGTAAGTATCACCCTCCAAATCCGTTAAAACAATATTAGGAATTATTTCTCCGGGATAATAACCTATTGAGGGAGTAGGATCCTTTACAGAACCTGATGTTAGAGCAAGTGAAAAAATTGCTATAAGGCAAAAGTTCACGTACTTCATAAATAATATTTTTGGTTAGTAATTAGGTTAGTCGTGCTTCACGCAGTTGCTAAACCTCTTATTATAAAGACTTTTCGCTAAAAGTCTTATTTTTGTAACGGGCAAAAGTACATTACTTTTTTGTAATAGAGAATTTTTGAGATAAAAAAAAACATTCTAAATGTTAAAATAACATGACTTCTTATGCTATTGTTCTGATAATGTGCTTTATTAGCAGTAGTGCTAAATAGATTTATCATCATTAAATTTAATTATTTAATAAATTTATCTATTCTGAAAATGATATTATTGTTTTCTAATCTACTGTAAAAAAAGATTCTATTGCTTCAATGGATGTGTCTTTCAAAATCACTTTTTTATCCTTATCAAGCAGGTAAAGAGTAGGAATAGCCTTTATATCATACAGTCTCTGATATGTAATCTGCAGTCCTTTATCATATCCATGTACCCATCGTGAAGGCATATTAGGCAGATGAGCCAGCCATTCATTAAGATCTTCATCAGGATAAAGAGTTAGTATCGTTAGCATTGAACGAGTCTGACTATTACGTGAAAGTGCTTCATTTAATGGTCTAGAGTTGTCAAGTTGTGCAGTCACCATTTCACATGTTTGACATCCGGGATTAGAAAACATCAGAAGTATATATTCACTTTTCAAATCATACATGGAAGAAGTTTCTCCTGACGCCACAGTATAACTAAAGTTATTAGCCCGCTCACCTACCCTGTTTTTCATAACCATGTCAAGCTGAAACTGATATACCAGTTTTGATTCTTCTGTTAAAACAGATGACTCTTTTATTTCATTTAATACAGGTATATAAAACTCTTCATTACGAAAAGGTGAATTCGGATCATAAAAATATTTCTCAAAGAGAGATATAAAATGCATATGCATTGCTGCATCTACTTCGGTTCTTTTTAATGTATTCTTTATCGATTGATCGGCATCATTCATGGGAACAAAGTTCAGTATATTTATATAATCAACAAATGCCTGTTCAGTAATATCTGGACGCTGAATAAGATCTGTATTACTGAAATCAAACCGTTCCCAGTAATGCGCTACAAGATATTTTGCTCGTTCCTCCATATCGTTTATTGTGCTAGGAATTTCTGGCAGGATAAAAGTGTCGGTAACTATAGTATGAGCTATTTCCGCAAGTTCCTGGCTCCGCAGCTCATGTTGTGTTGTTTGAGATTTTTTGCCTGATGAACAGGATACTACAAACAAAAAAACAATTAATCCAAAAATTGAAAACAATGAAATTGTATTTTTCATACACTAACTTCTAATAAATTACTTCTTTCTGTAAAGATAATAAATCCATATAAAAAACAGATATTTTTAGTACATTTGTACTTTACTATTTGTCCAATTCATCCAATTTATTAATGGAAACCTTTATTGTTTCAGCAAGAAAATACAGACCATCTACTTTTAAAAGTGTAGTTGGACAGGAAGCTCTTACAACCACTCTTAAGAATGCTATTGCCGGCAATAAACTTGCTCATGCTTATCTTTTCAGCGGACCTCGCGGTGTTGGGAAAACAACCTGTGCTCGCATTTTTGCGAAAACAATCAATTGTCTAAACCTTACACCTGAAAATGAAGCTTGTAATAATTGTGAGTCGTGTGTTGCTTTTAATGAACAGCGATCATATAATATACACGAGTTGGATGCAGCCTCTAACAACGGAGTTGATGACATTAGAGCTCTAATAGATCAAGTGCGTATTCCTCCACAGATAGGAAGATATAAGGTTTATATTATTGATGAGGTACATATGCTTTCCCAATCAGCGTTTAACTCATTCTTAAAAACATTAGAAGAGCCACCTGCACACGCTATATTTATTCTGGCAACTACCGAAAAACATAAAATCATACCCACAATCTTATCTAGATGTCAGGTTTACGATTTTAACCGTATAAACATAGCTGATATCGTCGAACATCTACAATATGTTGCTCAGCAAGAAGGTGTAAAAACAGAGCCTGAAGCTCTTAATGTAATAGCTCAGAAAGCCGATGGAGGTATGCGTGATGCTTTGTCAATATTTGATCAAACAGCCAGTTATACGCAAGGCAATATCACATATAAAGCGGTTATCGAAAACCTAAATGTTCTCGATTTTGAGTACTATTTCAGATTAACTGATGCAATTCTTGCAGAGAGTGTTGTAGACAGTTTTCTTATACTAAACGATATTCTTAATCGAGGCTTTGAAGGACAATATTTTATTAGTGGGATAGCTTCTCATTTTCGTGATCTTTTAGTTTGTAAAAATACAGTTACAGCTAAGCTTTTCGAGGTTGGTGCTTCAATAAAAGAACAATATATAGATACAGCTAAAAAATGCAGTGAGAAGTTTCTTTATAAGGCTATAGAAATTGCAAATGAGTGCGACCTTAACTACAGAATTAGTAAAAACAGGCGACTACTGCTCGAGCTTACCCTAATAAAACTGTGTCAGTTACAGGATACACAAAAACAGTCAGAGGAAAAAAAGACCAATTTAAAACAGATTAAATCTAATCAGGCTAAAAAACATTCAACAGATAAAGAATCTCAAGCAGATCCAAATAAGAAAGCTGTAGAAGCAGAACAGCAAGTCGAACTTGAGAATAAAAGGTCTGAGCGCCAAGCTGAAACCGTTACAAACGAGCAAGTCTCAGCAGATAAACAAAAAACATCTTCTTTAAAAGGATTAGGCGTTTCTATTACTTCACTCACTCAGAAAAAAGAGGATAAGATGGATGAAATAGAAGGAACTGCTAAAAATGGTAACAACCTATTCACAGAAAAGGAATTGATTGAAGCATGGGACAGATATGCTGAAGATCTTCAAGAAGAGCCACTGTTGAAAAATACAATGAATCTGTATCAGCCCAGATTAATAAGTGATGTGATTTTTGAGGTTGAGGTGAATACTGAAATAAACAGAGAATACCTTACAACCAATAGCAAGTCAATATTAACATTTCTGAGGAATAGAGTTAAGAATGACGACTTAACTATGACAATAAAAATTGCTGAAGTTAATGCAATAAAAAAACCACTCACCTCACGCGAAATATTTGATAAGATGGTAGATAAAAACCCATCACTTCAAAGACTGTCTGATGAGTTAGGACTTGAGCTGACTTAAAACCTTGTCTCTTATGAAATCATTCGTCTCTTTCTTTCTGCTGTTTGCCATTATTTTATCATGTAGCGAAAGTAAAAGAGAAAAACAGCAAGTAATAAGAAATGATTTCCAAATAATTGAAAATCCTGAATATAATATTGCAGACACTTTACTCCTTGATACTTTTATCATAAAACCAGACACAATAATTGATGCTGACTATACTTTCGAGGAAGCCGTGAAAGACTCCAATGCTCCCGAAAGCGTTATTAATCAACTTGAGCTGATTGATGTTTTTTATATTTCAACCGATGGGAAAATTCATAAAGGACAAGTAGTCACCAACAACCTTATAGCTGATGATATAAAAGAGATTTTCAGCTTTATACTTGAAGAAGGATTCGTTATAGAGAAAGCTATCCCTGTTGTCAGATATGGATGGAATGACAGTATCTCAATGATTGAAAACAACAGTTACAGTTTTTGCTACAGAAACATAACATACTCTAAACACGCAGAGGGGTTGGCTATTGATATAAATCCACGATTTAATCCACTAAGATGGAAAGATTCCGACAGACCAAATCAACCATTAGGCGCTGTGTTAGACACAACTGTTAACGGCACACTCTACCCTGATCATCCCGTTGTTAATAAGTTTAGAAGATTAGGGTTCAGGTGGGGACATACTTTTACAAGATACTATGATGACCACCACTTTGAAAAATTATGACTACCTATACGCCCAGTTTTCGCTATCTAGATTTCTATAATTTATAGCTTCTGCCAAATGAATCGGTTTAATATTTTCACTATTGTCGATATCAGCAATTGTACGTGAAACCTTTAGTATTCGATCATAAGCTCGTGCGGAAAGAGAACGTCGCTCCATGGCAGTTTTCAAAAGCTTAAGTCCTGCAGAGTCAGGTTGAGCATATCGGTGCAACATCCTACTAGTCATTTGTGCATTACAGTGAACTCCTTTAGTTTTTTTGAATCTTTGAGATTGAATCTTTCTAGCTTTAATTACTCTTTCACGGATATCTAAACTTTTCTCAGAAGAGGCTTTACCAGATATTTTATCAAAAGGTACAGGCACAATCTCAATCTGTAAATCTATTCGATCCAAAAGAGGACCTGAAATTTTATTAAGATATTTAATGACAGAGCCTGAAGAACAGACACAGTCCCTGCTCGGATGATTATGGAAACCACAAGGGCATGGATTCATCGCTGCTACTAACATAAACCCGGCAGGATATTTAACACTGTATCTTGCTCTTGATATTGTTATCACTCTATCTTCAAGAGGTTGACGCAATACCTCCAAAACGCTCCTGTTAAATTCTGGCAGTTCATCTAAAAAAAGTATCCCGTTGTGTGCCAAGCTAATTTCTCCAGGCTGAGGAGTTACGCCTCCACCAACCATTGCAACATTACTTATTGAGTGATGTGGCGTTTGAAATGGGCGAGTAAACATAAGTGAAGAGTTTAAATCAGTTCTACCTGCGACACTATGAATTTTAGTTGTCTCAAGTGCCTCATCTATTGTAAACGGTGGCAGTATCGAAGGTATTCTTTTTGCCATCATTGATTTTCCTGATCCAGGAGGTCCTACCATTATTATATTGTGTCCACCGGCTGCAGCTACTTCAATTGCTCGTTTAACATTTTCCTGACCTTTAACATCTGCAAAATCAAGCTCATAATTATAGACATTGTCACTAAACTCTCTGCTTAAATCAACTTTTGTAATTTCAGGTATCTTAACGTCGTTAAAGAAATCAACTACTTCTATAATATTTCCTACGCCATACACATCCAAGCCTTCAACCACAGCAGCTTCTTTTGCATTTTCTGCTGGAAGGATTAATCCTTTGAAGCCATTTTCCTTAGCCATAATAGCTATTGACAATGCACCTTTTAATGGTAAAACTGTTCCATCAAGCGACAGCTCTCCCATAATTAAATAATCTCTCAACTTATCTGTTCCCACAGAGTTGGAAGCAGCCAATACCCCCACAGCCAGCGGGAGGTCGTATGCAGACCCCTCCTTTCGAATGTCTGCAGGCGACATGTTAATAACGATTTGTTTACGTGGAAACTTTAATCCGTTTACCTCAAGAGCAGATACAATACGTTCATGACTCTCTTTTACGGAAGTATCCGGTAACCCAACAAGGAGAAACCGGATACCTCTAGAGCAGTTAACTTCAATAGTGATTAGAGTTGCATCTATTCCTTGAACAGCTGCTCCAAATACTTTGACCAGCATCTGTTACAATTTATCTGATTTATATATTAATTGTTGTTTAATTATCAATTGATTTCATGATCACGTCCGCTACCTCTTGCGAAGGAACATTTCTTTCCATTATTGTTCCATCGGGACGAACAAGAATATTAAATGGTATATATTGTACATTTAACAGATCCACAATGTCTGAACCCCATCCCATTTTTTCTGGCACTACAGTCCAAGTTATAGAATCTTGGCTGGGATAATCTATTGGATAAATATCAGAGTCGATATATACAGAAATAAAATGTACACTGCTACTGTCTAAATCTTCATACTCATTTTTTAGAAGCTCTATGGTTTCACGTGACTCTATTCCTGAAGTAGAAATAAAAGATATAAGCAGGTATTTACCATTGTAATCATACGAATCTATTGTCTCGCCCTCATAATTCACTAACTGAAAATAAGGAAGAATAGCCCCCTCAGCAGAACGATTTAACTTTTCTGAATAGGTATACAATCGGTTTGCAATCTTTGTATCTTTTGCTGCACCCTGAATATATCCCAAAACTCTTTCCAAAGTTTGAGGAGTGTCGCTGTTCATAAAGAAATTACTTATAAGAATCAGACTAGATAATTTCGTAGGGTTCTCTCTTATAAACTCTTCAGCTTTTAAAGTTAATTCATGATTTAATAGATTGAGATTAGCTATATCTTCATTCCTATTCAACGTATTTACTTGTGTTGAATCAGCAACACGATCAATATTTAAATTAATTAACAATTGACTACGTTGCATTAAAAGATCCTGGTTTTGCTTTTTGAAATAAGTTAAATCGTCATTTATATTATTCCCGCTAACCTGTATTAAGTCTGGATAAATAGCATCACCATTAACTTTCAGCTTTTGTCCCTTATCGGCAAAAACAACTGCTGCACTTTCATAATTATTCATGTAAAAAGAGAAAGTGGTTAATGTATCTACATTTACGTTATAAGAAAAATTTCCTTTTTCATTAACCTGAACTGTATCTATTACAAGTGTGTCTGAAGACAGGTATGTAGCAAGTAAATATGGATAGTTTAGATTAGAAATCTCTCCTTTAATAACCGTAACATCTCCTCTACTACACGATATGGTGAATAGTATTGATATGCAGATAATTATGGTGTTAAATAAGTTAGACATCCAATAAGAATTAATATAATTTGCAAAGTTATTCTATTTCCCTAAATATTCAAAGATTTTCACAATTTTTTATTTGTTTTCAACTTTAGCTCTTTCGTCAATATAAAAAGCTGAATAACAAAAGAAAATGTTTAGTTTTGCATTGTTGAAAATGATAATTATGTATTTCTCGATTATAATTCCCGTATTCAATCGCCCCGATGAATTAGACGAACTTCTTTTAAGTCTCAGTAAACAAACCTACAAGCACTTTGAAGTTATAATAGTGGAAGATGGTTCGCATCTCAAAAGTGATGATATTGTAAGTAGGTATAATGATCAATTGTCGATAAACTATTTGGAGAAAACAAATTCAGGACCCGGACTAAGTAGAAACGCAGGGGCTAAACTAGCATTATATGATTGGTTGATTTTTTTTGATTCAGACTGTATAATACCGGAGAATTATCTAAAAAATGTGACTAACTACCTTTCTGACCACAGGGTTGACGCGTATGGCGGACCAGATACAGCATTGGCTAATTTTTCAACAATCCAAAAAGCTATTAACTACTCTATGACCTCTTTTTTTACTACGGGAGGAATTAGAGGTAGTGAAAAATCAATGGATAAATTTCATCCCAGAAGTTTCAACCTAGGTGTTAAGAAAGATGCATTTAATGTTGTTGGCGGATATGGAAATATGAGGTTTGGTGAAGATATAGACTTTAGTCTACGGTTGTTAAAAGCAGGATTTAAGACATCACTAATCACAAATGCATTTGTTTATCATAAGAGAAGGACAACATTTAGACAGTTTTTTAAACAGGTTTACAATTCAGGAATAGCCAGAGTTAACCTTCATCTTTTGCATCCTGGCTCATTAAAATTAGTTCATACTCTCCCCGCATGTTTTGTGGTGGGAATAGCTATTTTGGTGATATTATCCATATTTTTTCCGTCGATAATTTTTATACCTATAGTTTACTCTCTTATGGTTTTTGTTGATTCTTTAATTAAATATAGATCACCTAAAGTAGCTCTTTACAGTATTGTTGCTTCATGGATACAGATTATTGGTTATGGTGCGGGATTTCTATATGCTGTATGGAAAAGATTAATACTTAAAAAAGGAGAATTCAAAGCATTCGAAAAAAGATTCTATGATTGATCCATAAACATCATTCCCACTTATACAATCAGGCTCCTTTTTTTTAGAGAAAAACTTCTGATTAATAATCTTTATTTTATACGGTTTACTACTTCTAATAATAACATCAAAATAATTTTTAAAAATAGAGATATTTTTCATGTTTTCCCTAAACTTTTCCTCTGTTTTTTTGTTCAAGGGGAGGTTATAAAGATAAAATATCAGTAATTAAAGAAATTTTTCTTTAATTCTTTTCCAGTTTAAAGGAATTTGTATATTTTTGCACAGTTGTTTCAGGTTTGAACACGAAAATGAGTTTTATACAATTATAAACATTAAACCCAAATTATTAAGATGGCAAATTTAGATTTAAGCAAGTATGGCATTGTGGATGTAAAAGAAATAGTTCACAACCCGTCATACGAACAGATCTTTGAGGAAGAAACTAATCCCAATCTTGAAGGTTATGAAAAAGGTCAAGTTACGGAGCTAGGTGCAGTCAACGTGATGACAGGCATTTTTACCGGTCGTTCTCCCAAAGACAAGTACATTGTTAAAGATGACACCACCAAAGATACTATCTGGTGGACCACTCCTGAGTCAAAAAACGACAATAAGCCAATTTCTACTGAAGTTTGGAATGATCTGAAAGCTACAACAGTAAAGCAGCTTTCTGGTAAGAGACTTTTTGTGGTCGATACCTTTGCAGGTGCAAACCCAGACTCAAGACTAAAGGTACGTTTCATCATGGAAGTTGCCTGGCAGGCACATTTCGTAAAGAACATGTTCATACGTCCAACTGAAGAAGAGTTAGCTAACTACGGCGAACCAGATTTTGTATCACTAAATGCCTCAAAAACTACCAATCCAAATTGGAAAGAGCAAGGGTTAAACTCTGAAGTATATACTGTGTTCAACCTAACTGAAAAAATGCATTGTGTAGGTGGATCATGGTATGGTGGTGAGATGAAGAAAGGTATTTTTGCCATGATGAACTACTACCTGCCTTTGAATGGTATGGCTTCAATGCACTGTTCAGCAAATGTGGGTGAGGATGGAGACACAGCAATTTTCTTTGGACTCTCAGGTACTGGTAAAACAACACTTTCAACCGACCCAAAACGTGCACTAATTGGTGACGACGAACATGGTTGGGATGATGACGGAGTATTTAACTTCGAAGGTGGATGTTACGCTAAGACTATAAACCTTGATAAGGAGTCAGAGCCAGATATCTACAGAGCTATCAAACGTGATGCTCTTTTAGAGAACGTAGCTGTGGATGAAAATGGTAAAATTGATTTCGATGACAACTCTGTAACAGAGAATACTCGTGTATCATACCCCATTTATCATATCGACAATATTGTTAAACCTGTTTCCAAAGCTGGTCCAGCCAAGAAGGTTATCTTCCTGACTGCTGATGCATTTGGTGTATTACCTCCTGTATCAAAGCTTAACTCAGAACAGACAAAATACCACTTCCTATCAGGCTTTACAGCTAAGTTAGCAGGTACGGAAAGAGGTATAACTGAACCACAACCAACATTCTCAGCCTGTTTTGGAGCTGCTTTCTTATCACTTCATCCTACTAAGTATGCAGATGAGTTGGTTAAAAAGATGGAAGCTAGTGGTGCCACAGCCTATCTGGTAAACACAGGTTGGAACGGTACTGGCAAGCGCATCTCTATTAAAGATACACGTGGTATTATCGACAGAATCCTTGACGGTTCAATCGACAATGCGGAGACTATCACAATCCCTTACTTCAACCTTGAAGTTCCTACTTCTCTGAAAGAAGTAAATGACAATATCTTAGATCCTCGTAACACTTACGCAGATGCTAAAGAATGGGATGACAAAGCACGTGATTTAGCCAATCGCTTTATCAAAAACTTTGTAAAGTTTACAGATAACGAAGAGGGCAAGGCACTAGTTGCTGCAGGTCCACAATTAGATTAATACACTAATCGAATTAAAAATTCTAATAGGGAAAACATTCTGTTTCCCGACTGCTTAAAAAGAGACTGTCTCAATATACGAGACGGTCTTTTTTATATTTTATACCTACCTGTATAAATACTATCTGACAACATTGAGCCATCGGCATTCTTAAACGCAACAAATGTTTCAATGAAATCATCATTCCAGCTATTCGGCAATATTATGCTTGCTGCTGCACTACTCCTTTTTCCTGCATTGATATCATGAACAGCTTCGACTTTAGCTGGATTATAAGCAAGTACCATGGCTTGATCTTGAGAATTTGCATTCCCTTCTAGTGTGGGATTCCATTTGAATTGTAACTCACGCTCACAAACTTCCACATATAGACCTGTTGCAGAACACAGTGGACCTACAGATACAAGCACTTTAGAGAAATCCAACTCTACCTCGTCCGCCTCACTTTTTATGCTATTCTTCATATTATATGACATCGCCGCATTAAAAGCACTCATCCTATCCTGTGCATAATTTCGAAAACCAATTCTGATCAGAGGTTTAAAGGTTCTTAAAAATGTCTGTGTAACTATAAACTTCTTACGCTGATTAGTCTGTCCCTTTGTTCTCGGATTAGTCATCTTTGCAGGACGACTTTTGATATATTCTATCCCTTTCCATGATGAACCAACTACATTACCTACTTTCCCTGAAAAGCCCCCAAAAACTCCATTCTTTAATATAGCCATTTTTATGATATTTTATAAAATTTCTTTCCCTACAAGTTAACAAATGTTTTAAATAAAAGCAAGTTTCGAGAGCAATCTTTTTCTTTTAAAACCCTTAGAAAGCACTTATCTACTCCTAATTTATATAAGGGATATTAGGAGTAGATTAGGAGTTTATAAGTAGTTAATTAGGAATTGATATTACTTATCAAACATTCTTCTTTTTGTTCTTTACTGATTAAGTCATTTAAATCGATTAAAAAGGTTAGATGTACTGTCTTTGTTGCTTTTTCTTTTTATTTGTCATTGATAACTGATGTGGATTATAAGATTAAAAACAGAGGTTTTTTGATTGATTTTTAGGATCGATATTTTAAAACTTTCACTTTCACTCATAAAGAGTATTAGTTTTTTATTTTGGCTATAAAGGACAAAAGCCATAACTTTACATGATAATAATGCAACTCATATTACATAACAGGTTTGTCAAACCTAAATGAGCTATGAATAAAATTGGAATAAATTATTTGTCTCTATAATTTGAATTACTTAGCACATATATATTTTTCGGGCAAAAACCGACAAGTTGCTGTTGGCAATTTCATAGGAGATTTTGTAAAAGGCCGGAAATATGAAGAGTATCCTTCCGGTATCAAAAAAGGAATTCTACTACATAGAGAAATAGATCATTTTACCGATACTCATCCAGTGTTTTTGGAGACCGTGGATTTACTTCGCCCAGTTTTTGGACGCTATTCGGGAATAATGGCTGATATGTATTATGATTATATGCTCGCTTCGGATTTTGACTTGTATAGTAACGGACAGAGTCTTGTTAGATTCACACGCAACTTTCATATCTCAGTCTTATTGTACTACAAATGGTTACCTGAAAGAGTCAAAGGATTTATTTTTCATTTTATAAGAACCAATCGTCTGAAAAAATATGCCACTCATGACGGGCTGCAAGAAACGTTCGAAATCATGTCTTTTGTTAACGGTAACACGGCAATCAATCCTCAATTGGGAATTGAGTTCCTTGTAGCAAACGAAGCACAACTGAGAAGTCAATTCAGGATGTTTATGACAGAGGCTCTGCAAGAATATATGTGACTGTTTATAAAACTATTTCTAAAAATAATTCTATATATCTCTCTTGAGATCTTCGTGAAGATATCCGCATTCTATGTAAATAAAAACAAAAACTCCCTCAAAATTTCTTTTGAAGGAGTAATTATGTAATTGGCTTTTTGTGCGGTCGAAGGGACTCGAACCCCCACGTCTCTCGACACTAGATCCTAAGTCTAGCGCGGCTACCAATTACGCCACGACCGCAATTGGAGTGCAAAGATACAATATATTTTTAATTTACTCTGATTTTAGGCAGTATTTTTTTACTGTTTCCTCAATCACTTTAGGATAATGCTCATATTCCAATGCATGAACCTTGTTTGCTATATCATCAGGTGTATCTTCGGGCAAAACGTCGCAAAATGATTGAAAGATAATATCCCCTTCATCATAGTTCTCATTTATATAATGTATAGTGATCCCCGTTTCCAGATCACCCGCATTTTTAACAGCCAGGTGAACACGATCACCATACATCCCTTTTCCACCATGCTTGGGCAGAAGTGCAGGGTGTATGTTTATAATGCATTCAGGGTAAGACTCGAGAATGGAATCGGGTACTTTTAATAGAAATCCTGCCAATACTATAAAGTCAATATTATAATCTTTAAGCGTTTTCAAAATCGCTGTACCATCCGCAAATTCTGCTTTATTAAATGAAACAGATGGGATTTTCAGTTTCTTTGCACGTTCGTGTACATAAGCATCACTCCTGTTTGATACGATAAGAGTTATCTTAATATTGTTATTTTCAGAAAAATAATTAGAAATATTTTCTGCATTACTTCCATTACCTGAGGCAAAAATTGCTACATTTACCATTGAAAAGTCTATTTTTTTGCACAAATAAACTAGATTTGTGCACCTTTTTGATTTTTAGTGGACAAAAGCTTGCACAATTAGAGAAAAATTGTGTTACTTTGCAATCGCAAATTTAAGAATAATATTTTTATTTATTAATTAATATCGAAAGTTATGTCAGAAGTAGCACAAAGAGTGAAATCGATCATTGTCGACAAATTGGGAGTTGAAGAATCTGAAGTTACAGAAACTGCAAGCTTCACCAATGATTTAGGAGCTGATTCACTTGATACAGTAGAGTTGATTATGGAATTCGAAAAAGAATTCAACATCTCAATTCCTGACGATCAGGCAGAAAAGATCTCAAGTGTTGGCGATGCAATTTCGTATGTAGAACAACACGCGAAATAATCCATTTTATTCATGGAATTAAAAAGAGTTGTAGTAACAGGCCTGGGAACCATTAATCCGCTGGGCAACGACGTGGAAACCACATGGAAAAATGCTTTAGCCGGTAAAAGTGGTGCCGGGCCTATTACTCATTTCGATGCATCACTTTTCAAGACCCAAGTTGCTTGTGAAGTAAAGAATTTTGATCCTAATGATCTTTTTGAAAGAAAAGAAGCAAGAAAATATGACCGTTACTCCCACTTTGCCATTCATGCAGCAAAAGAGGCTATGGAGGATTCTGGACTTGATCTTGAGAAAGAAAACAGAGACCGTATAGGTGTAATATTTTCTGCCGGAATTGGTGGAATAAGAACTTTTGAAGAAGAAGTGGGCGGTTATTATCTTAATCAAGATAAAGGTCCGAGATTCAATCCTTTTTTCATTCCAAAAATGATAGCAGATATTGCAGCAGGGCATATCTCTATGATTTATGGACTGAGGGGTCCTAACTATGCAACCGTTTCAGCCTGTGCTTCATCAACAAACTCAATTGTAGACGCGTTCAATCTCATAAGGCTAAATAAAGCAAATGTGATTGTTACCGGAGGATCGGAAGCAACTATCAGCGCTGCTGCTGTTGGTGGCTTTAATGCAATGCATGCACTCTCCACAAGAAATGACAATTATGAAACTGCATCTCGCCCATTTAGTGCGAGTCGCGATGGATTTGTTATTGGTGAAGGTGGCACTGTACTTGTTCTTGAAGAACTTGAACACGCTCTTGCCCGTGGAGCAACAATTTATGCAGAAGTAGCAGGTGGAGGAATGTCGGCTGATGCTTATCATATCACGGCCTCACATCCCGAGGGACTGGGAGCAAAACTGGTGATGCACAATGTTTTGGAAGATGCTAATCTTAATCCTGATGATATTGATTATATAAATGTTCATGGAACATCTACTCCAGTTGGTGATATATCAGAAGCAAAAGCTATTCTAGATGTATTCGGTGATCACAGCTATAAGCTTAATATCAGCTCCACTAAATCGATGACTGGTCACCTTTTGGGTGGTGCAGGAGCATTAGAAGCTCTATTTTGCATTCTGTCGCTTAGAGACCAGATAGTTCCCCCAACCATTAACCATGAAGAAGGGGATAACGACCCGGAAATTGACTACAATCTGAATTTTACATTCAACAAAGCTCAGAAAAGGAAGATAAGAGCTGCGTTATCTAATACTTTTGGCTTTGGGGGACACAATGCAAGTGTTATACTCAAGCAATACAACAAGTAAGTGTGTTAAGAAGATTCGTAAAAAGGATTAAGGCTATTCCACACAAAGGAAAAGAGCCTTACCTTTCGTTTTACAATGTATTGGGATTTTATCCTGACAGGATTGATCTCTACAAAGAAGCCATGATTCACCGTTCTTCATCAATCCGTTCAAAGAATAGAAAATGGGTTAATAATGAACGATTAGAATTCTTGGGAGATGCTATATTGGATGCAATAGTAGCTGATATTCTTTATAAGAAATTTGAACATAAAAAGGAGGGATTCCTTACAAGCACACGTTCACGAATAGTACAAAGAGAAACACTAAATAAACTTGCAGTTGATCTTGGATTAGATAAGTTGATTGTCTCAGCCACTCGAAATCTTGCACATAATACAAATATCTATGGTGATGCTTTGGAGGCTCTAATTGGAGCCATTTATCTTGACCAAGGCTATAGAGTAGCAAAAGAATTTGTTTTTGAAACATTAATCAAAGAACATATAAATATTGACAAAGTATTAAAAAGTGAAGTCGATTTTAAATCAAGATTAATTGAATGGGGACAAAAAAACAGAGTAGATGTACACTTTGAAGTTACAGACTCATCTTACGATTCACAAAACAATCCGATTTTTTTCTCATGTGTTAAGGTAGGAAACGTAGAGATTGGTTCAGGTAAAGGTTACTCCAAAAAAGAATCCCATCAGAAAGCTGCAAAAATGGCAATTAAAAAGTTACGTGAAAGCGATAAGTTGCAAGATATTTTGATAGACACTTCACAATCAGACGTAGAAGAAAGCGGAAGCATAGAAGAGTAAATTAATCTTTAAAAGATTGCTCAAACTCCGAAAGAAATACCCATTCTTTTCCCTTGGATTACAAGATCAGTGTCAGGTGAAACAACACGTAATTTACCGCCTACTTCAGATAGAGGCACATCGGATATTTTACTGCCCAATTTAGCTACCATCCGTCCAAACTTACCCTCATGAATAAGTTTAGCTGCATGTCCACCTAAAAGTGTGCCTAAAATTCTATCACTAGGTGATGGAGATCCACCTCTTTGAATATATCCTAAAACTGTTTCTCGTGTCTCATATCCTGTTTGTTCCTGAATTTCTCTAGCAAAATAAGATGCGGGCCGTTCTTTAGTAGTAAGTTGAATCCCCTCAGCCACTGCCACAATTGAATATGCTTTACCAATCTCCATCCGTTTATTGATCTTATCGATTACAACTTTCATATCGTAACCCAGCTCAGGAAGAATTATTATATCAGCACCACCTGCCATACCAGCATATAATGTAATCCATCCAGCATGATGCCCCATCAGTTCAATAACCATTACACGACGGTGAGAGCTAGCCGTAGAATGAAGCCTGTCAATAGCATCTGTAGCAATATTAACAGCAGTATCAAACCCAAATGTTATATCGGTGCCATAAACATCATTATCAATTGTCTTAGGAACACCAATAACATTAAGCCCCAAATCCGAAAGCATCCAAGTTGTACGCTGAGTACCATTACCTCCTATACACACCAAACAGTCCAGTCCCAATTCGTGATAAGCATCTTTTATTTGCTCCCTGTCTTTTTCATCAGGAGAAGTAATCATTTTTCGAAATACTTTCTCTCTTGCGGTCCCAAGTATGGTACCACCCAAATTCAAAATTCCAGACAGAGAAGGATCAGTTAACTCTATAATATCTTTATAGAGTAGCCCTGAAAATCCATTTTGAATTCCTATAACCTGCATGCCATAATGGTTGATTGCCGTTTTGCCAACGCCACGAATGGTTGCATTAATTCCAGGTGCATCACCACCCGATGTGAGTATACCAACTTTCATTTGAGTTCAATTTTAAAATGTTTTGTATGACTAATGCACACAAAGTAAACAAAAAAGGATTAATAAATAAATTTTATCTAAATTTTAATTTTTTATAGAATAGATAATTTTCGCTGCCCTATCTGAAGCACCGGGATCTCCCAATATTTGTCGCATCTCTCCATAGTTACCAAGCATATTTTTTCTATAACTCTGTACATGGAGTATCTGTTTCAACTCTTTACGAATATTGTCCACGGTGAAACGGCTGGCAAATAATTCTTTCACAACCGCTCGTCCACATATAAGGTTTACCAATGAGATAAAAGGTGTACGAAGAATATGTTTAAAAGCCCAATAGGTCAGATTAGGCATCGGAGTTTTGTAACATACCACCTGCGGTACATTGAGCAGTGCTGCTTCTAATGTGGCAGTACCTGAAGTCACTAAAGCTGCATCCGACTGTGCCAAAATACGATAAGTCTGATTAAAAAGGACTTTTGCAGGAGGAAAGGAGTCAATAAAATCGTTATAAAAGTTCGGAGTAATACCTGGTGCTCCCGCAATAATCAACTGGTAACCCTCCGAATATTCTTTCATAGCTTCCAGCATAGGGAGCAGGTTGCTAGCTATCTCCTGCTTGCGACTACCTGCAAGAAGAGCTATTATTGGTTTGTCTTGTAAGCTATTTGATCTTATAAACTCGTTAAATGTTTCATTTTTATAATCCCTATTTGCAATAGCATCTACGGTAGGATTACCTACATAATGCACATCATATTGGTGTTTTTTAAAAAAATCTACTTCAAACGGTAATATGCATAACATCTCATCAACATATTTCTTAAATGATTTCACTCGATACTCTTTCCAAGCCCATACTTTAGGTGATATGTAATAATAGACCGGCAGATTAAGTTTCTTTTTAACATGTTTTGCAATTTTCAAGTTGAAACCAGGATAATCTACAAGAATTACAACATCAGGATTATATTCAGCAATATCTCTCTTACACAGCGAGAGATTTTTTAAGATTGTTCTGCTGTTCATGACAACTGGAATTATTCCCATAAATGCTAGCTCACGGTAATGTTTTACCAGAGTACCTCCTGAAGATTCCATCAAATCTCCACCAAAGAAACGGAAATCTGCATTTTTATCTAGCTTCTTCAATGATTTCATCAAGTTTGATGCATGCAAATCTCCGGATGCTTCACCAACTACTATATAATATTTCATAATTGCATCCTTTTATTTGAAAACAATAATTAAGAAGTTAAAGTTTCAAGTCTATCAATGAGGTTAAAGCTCCCACTCTTTAAGTTTCGGAATTAAATCGTGTGCAGTCATATCAATTTTTACAGGAACTACAGCCGCATAACCATTTGCCAATGCCCACTCATCATTATTCTCATTGTCGGCTTCCCAGTTTTCAAAATTACCAGTCATCCAAAATACATCTCTATCAAAGCCATCTTTAGATCTATGATACTCGTTTATCCATTTTCCCTGTGTTTGCGAAGTTATTTTTATTCCTTTTAATTCACCTATAGGAACATTCACATTCAGACAAACACCTTTAGGTAGGCCATCTTTAATTACTTTTTTGGCAAGTTTACGCGCTACGTTTGCTGTAGCAGAAAAATTGGCATCAGGAGTGAAATCGCATAAAGACATAGCAATAGATGGAATATCAAATACACATCCCTCTAGTGCCGCTGCTACTGTACCTGAATATAAGACACTTATACCTGCATTGGATCCATGATTAATACCTGAAATCAAAAGATCCGGTTTTCTTGTTACAAATTCATTTAAAGCTAACTT
Source organism: uncultured Proteiniphilum sp. (assembly GCA_964622945.1). GTDB lineage: Bacteria > Bacteroidota > Bacteroidia > Bacteroidales > Dysgonomonadaceae > Proteiniphilum. The sequence goes on along the minus strand of CAZURM010000001.1, from coordinate 36,289 downwards.
TACACAATCAACAGGTGTGCCATTACACATATAGGCAGTTAGATTTTCTTCTTTATTATAAATCCTTGCACGAAGCGGATGAGCCGTTGTTATAGCACTTGACATACCTGAACGATGCGTGTCAGGTGCAAAGACAATTATCTCACCTAAACCTTTCATAGCACCTATTAATTCGGCTATACCCTTAGCCTGATATCCATCATCGTTAGTTACAAGTATCAGTGGTTTTTTGACATTCATTTTATATGAATTTTATTTTATAGATTTCTTAAATTATTTTTTGAAGATACAAATATAAGGAAAATCAGATAGTTTGCCATATTAAAAAAAAACAGGCAAAACATTCATTAATTTAATATTGTATAAAATGTTGTATTTTTTAATAACTTTGTGTTTTATCTAAAAGAAAAACAAAATGAAGAAATTATTAAACACAGCATTGCTGTTTCTCCTTTTTCCTCTACTTATATTATCCCAAGAGGTAAGACCGGTAAAAAATGTAATTGTGATGATTCCTGATGGTACATCTATAGGTGTTTATTCTGCTGCAAGATGGTTTAAACATTACAACGGACTAGGTGAGGGATTGAGTATAGATCCTTATATCTCAGGAACAGTTTCCACATTCTCTTCAAATGCCCCCATTGGCGACTCTGCTCCTACGAGTTCAACCTACTCTACAGGTGTATTACAACAGACAGGAAATGTTGCTATTCACCCTGAAGTTTCAGAGAATGATATTTTTGAAGTTGATGCAAAACGAACTTATCAACCTGCGGCAACCATCCTTGAAGCATCAAAAATTGAAAAGGGTAAAGCGGTGGGTCTTGTTGTTACTTGTGAATTTCCACATGCCACACCTGCTGATTTTTCAGCACATTATTATGCCAGAAGCAATTATGATGCAATAGCACCGCAGGTGGCTTATCAAAATCTTGATGTCATGTTTGGAGGTGGTAATGGAATTCTTACTGATGATATTAAACAACATTTCAAAAATAATGGAACAACATTGATTCAAGATGATAAAAATGCATTGCTGAATTTTAATAATGATGGAAAAGTTTGGGCTCTTTTTGGTGAAAGAGCATTACCATATAATATTGATAGAAATCCAGATAATATCCCTTCTCTAGCAGAAATGACTTCTAAGGCTTTGGAACTGCTTTCTAAAAACGAAAACGGATTCTTTCTAATGGTTGAAGGAAGTCAGGTGGATTGGGCTGCACATGCTAATGATGCTGCCACAATGATAGATGAATATCTTGCATTTGATGAAGCAGCAGGAAAAGTGTTTGAGTTTGCAATAAAGGATGGAAATACTGCAGTAGTGATGCTATCAGACCACGGTAATAGTGGATTTTCAATTGGCTCATACAACTGTCCGGGTTATGATAGACTTTCTTTAGAAGACCTATTTGAAACTGTTTCTAATATAAATCTTAGTGCAAATGGCCTTGAGTCTATCTTAGTTGAAAGCAAGCCAGATAGTTTAGAGGGTGATTTCAGAAAATATACAGGAATTGATATCACAGATGAAGAACTCCTTACATTATTTTCTTCCAGAAATTATCACGAAGTAGATTACACAAAGGTTGGAACTAGTAATAACATGGCAAAAAATATTATTGATATTCTTAACTCTCGCATGTGTTTTGGATTTACTACAGGAGGCCATACCGGTGAAGAAGTTATAGTTGCAGCTTACCATCCTCAAGGAGACATACCAAAAGGACATTTAACTAACATCCAATTAAATAGATATCTACAAAATGTAACAGGATTAGAAACAAGTTTGCAAGATTTATCGGATATGATTTTTGCAAAACACACTGACGTTTTCGAAGGTATGCAAATAAGTACTGACTTTACTAATTCCAAAATTCCAGTACTCCTAGTTCGAAATGGAAACAATACCTTGGAAATTAAAGCATTTTCATCAATAGGTAAGCTTAACGGAGAGTCATTTGATATAGGCTCAGTAGTTGTATATATCGACAAAAATGAGACTTTTTATCTTCCTGAGGCTCTTAAAAATAAATTTTAACAGTTATTTTTCATCAGTAATAATCTCACCCTGAAATGATATTTCTTGTCTATTGACATCATTCACGCTCAATAGACCAGATCCATTTTCCGAGATATCAAAATTAAACTCAACCCGGCGATTAAGATCGTTAATTAGTATATTAACCATCCAGTTGCCGGGTTTATTGCTAGGTATAAACTGATACTCAAAATCGATGCTTGTGAAATTATAACCACCCTCGTTAGGATTTATGGAAGCGGTATATGCCCTTCCATAATATGGTAAGTGAACCTTTAAAGTATCAGAAGATACTTTAACATAATAATTTGGTGATAAATAAATAGATCTGTAACCGGTTGGATATGCATAAGTGGCTTTAAAATTAAAGTCGGACATCTCTGCCGCATTCTCTATTTTTTCAGCCAATTGTTTTCTTTCTACAGCTGATATTGAGCTTTTACAAGCAAAAAATGTCACTGTAAATAGAATTAATAGCAGTCCATTAATTGTAGATTTTTTCATATCTATCCTTTTATAAATATTTAAATACTTTAAATCTATTAAGTTGTTATTTGCCTGATAATCAAGACGACTCAAATAAATAACAAGTAGGATATATATATTGTTTTAAGTTTTCAAGTCTTTAAATATGTTTCAGGAAAATATTGTGAAAGATAAAAAAGTATTATTAAAAATAACATGGTATAGGCAAGAAAAATGTCTGTTTTGACTGTAGTTTTAGAATAAAAATAAGAACATACAAAAGATATCAAAGCAACTGAGAGTATTAGATAAAATAGGGTTTCCTGCCAATATAATATCTGTAAAAGCAGTAAAATGATAATCAGATAAACTATAAATTGCATTAAGCTTACTGTCAATACTTTGTCTCGTGAATATTCTTTTATGCTGATAATCAAATTAATAATAAAGAAAAAGACAGCAAGCAAAAAAACAATCCATTCAAATATTGAATAATCTGGTATTACCGGTAAAGAAATAGTCGCAAAATTACTAAATGGCAGTAGGAAACCATAAATATCGTCAAAAACAAAATAAACAGAAAACAGAGATATATAAACGAGGAGTACGCCAAATATTGAAGCTGTTACAGAACGTAGCTGGGGTCCTCGCATAGATCTTTCGCCTCTCCACCATAAAGGTATAAATATAAGTGCAAAAACTTGAAAAAGTGAAGCAACACCAATCAGTATTGACGATCTGAATGAGTAAAGGTATGAATTTGGCATTTGATATGAATCTAGTAAGGGTATAAAAGCTAACAGAATAAAGACGATTGCTATATAATCGCCTGTCATTACTAGACAATATGGGTGCAGACTTAATAAGAATAAGGATGTTACAAATGGTAAATTTGTGCGTGATCGAATGATACTATATCTGTTATTAATAAAAAAGAAAATCCATGATATTACAAAAACTAAAAGAGTTGAAGCAAAGAGAGAAATCAAAGGTTTTTCAAAAAAAGGAGCTATAGGGGTCCAAATAAAATTACTTGTGGAAGATTTAATTATAGGAAATCCTCTTTTTAAATAAAGCATTATTCTCATTCCAACCACAAAAAGTGATGTTAGCGGAATTACAAAACGTCCTTCAACGAAATTGTCACGAAAGGATTTAACAATCCGATGCATTTGCAATTTATTTAATTATTGAGGGAGAAGATCGAAGCCGATATCTTTTCTAAAATAGCTTTTTTCGAAATTTATTTTCTGTATATTTTTATAAGATGTTTTCAAAGCTTCTTCCATATCATTACCAAATGAAGTAACTGATAATACCCGTCCTCCTGCAGTAATAATCTCGCTATTAAGTATAGTTGTTCCTGCATGAAAAACAGTACTATCCAAAATTGTATCGAGTCCTTTTATGACCTTCCCTTTTTCATATGACTCTGGATAACCTCCGGAAACCATCATTACAGTAGCAGCACACCTATCATCAATTTCCAATATTTTCTGATCTAGTGTTTCAGTTGACACACCAATTAATAGCTCTAACAGATCTGATTTTATAAGTGGCAACACAACTTCTGATTCAGGATCACCCATTCGTACATTATATTCTATAACTTTAGGATCTCCGTTTACATTAATTAATCCGAGAAAGATAAAACCTTTATAATCTATTTTTTCCTCTCGCAGTCCTTCTATGGTGGGTTTTACAATTCTAGATTTAACTTTTTCCATGAACTCATCATCAGCAAAAAACACCGGAGATACTGCCCCCATTCCACCGGTATTTAGTCCTGAATCACCTTCTCCAATACGCTTATAGTCCTTTGCTACGGGTAATATCTTAAACGAAAATCCATCAGATAAAACAAAAACAGAGCATTCAATACCCGATAAGAACTCTTCTATGACAACCTTCTTGCTGGCGTTTCCAAATTTACCATTAAGCATCTCCCAAAGCATCTGCTTAGCGTAATTAACATCGTCTACTATCAGAACACCTTTTCCTGCTGCCAAACCATCAGCTTTTAGAACATAAGGCGAAGGAAGAGAATCAAGGAAAAAATTACCTTCCATAATATTATTTAAGTCTACAGTTTTATAACGTGCTGTAGGAATATTATGACGTTGCATAAATTTTTTCGCAAAATCCTTACTGCCCTCAAGCTGTGACCCTTCTTCAGAAGGACCAATCACAGATATATGGCAAATATCCTCATCATTATGAAAAAAATCATAAATGCCTTGTACAAGTGGATCTTCAGGACCTACAACTATCATGTCAATATCGTGGCTTAAGGAAAACTTCTTCATTAATCCAAAATCTGTTGCTTTGAAAGGTACATTTGTACCAAGCATAGCTGTGCCTGCATTCCCAGGTGCAATATATAAATTGTTCAAATAACTACTTTTACGTATTTTCCACGCCATAGCATGTTCCCGACCACCTGAACCAAGAATAAGAACATTCATAAATCTGCAATTAAATTTATTAATTTATACAAAGCTAATAAAAAAAAATCAAATAAAAATCAGAGATGATTTAAAATGGAGATATTGTTATCTTTGTGTTTTTGGTAATAATATCTCACACTAAATTAGATTTAAATCAGTATTATTAGAACAATATCAATTTACAATATGATAAACAAAAACAGAGTATGTTCTCTTTTTGGGATTGATTATCCCATTATCCAGGGCGGTATGGTATGGTGCAGTGGATGGAAGCTTGCATCAGCAGTTAGCAATTCAGGAGGATTAGGTTTAATAGGTGCCGGATCTATGTATCCTGATATACTGCGTGAGCATATTCAGAAGTGTAAAATTGCTACAGACAAACCATTTGGTGTTAATATTCCACTTATGTACCCTCAGATAGAGGAAATTATGCAAATAGTAATAAAAGAGAAGGTTCCTATAATTTTTACTTCAGCAGGAAACCCTAAAACATGGACTTCTAGACTTAAAAATGAGGGAATATTAGTAGCGCATGTAGTCTCCAGTTCCAAGTTTGCTTTAAAAGCCACAGAAGCAGGTGTTGACGCAATTGTTGCTGAAGGTTTTGAAGCCGGTGGACATATTGGAAGAGAGGAAACAACAACATTAACACTTTTACCACAAGTGAGAAAAGTCACAGAACTACCTTTAATTGCTGCAGGTGGCATTTCATCAGGCGAGTCAATGGCTGCTACATTTGCTTTAGGTGCAGAGGGAATACAGGTAGGCACTCGCTTTGCTCTGACAGTTGAAAGCTCTGCCAGTGATGCTTTTAAACAAAAATGTATTACTTTGAATGAAGGTGACACATCGCTTTCACTTAAAAAAGTAGCTCCGGTACGATTAGTTAAGAATCAATTTTATCAGCAGGTGTGGGAAATGGAGAACAAAGGAGCTACAGCCGAAGAATTGCGAGCTTTCCTTGGGAAAGGACGGTCAAAAAGAGGAATTTTTGAAGGAGATCTTTTAGATGGAGAATTAGAGATTGGACAAATAGCATCTGATATAAAAGAAATAATTCCTGCATCCATGGTTATAAAAGATATAATTGAAAATTATAATATGACTTTGAAAACATTGTCAAAAAACACCTTTTAAACATGTATAAAAATTCACTTTTCATATTTCTTATTGTCATAGCTTTTCCGCTAAGTATTCCTGCACAATCAGACAACTTTTTTACACTAGAACAACTCATTCCGGGTGGAGTTGAATACAACAAATATTCTCCTCGAATATCGGTTCAATATCAATGGAGTGGTAATATGTTGGCAGAAATAAGAAGTGACTCGGTTTGGATTTATAATAACCCAAGTAATCTAGGCGAAAAAACACTCCTTTTTAACTATAATGACATTCAAGATAAATTAAAAGAAAAGACAAGCAGAGTTAACTCTATTTCATTTTCACAAAATGGTAGTTCATTAATACAATTTTATACGAGTAACGGAATAGGTATATACGATTATCAAGCAAAAGTTATTAGTGCTTATTTCATATATGGCGAATCGAGTGAGAATCATATTTTATCACCCAATAACGAACTACTAGCTTTCACAAAGGGAAATAACCTCTACCTATTGGATAAATATGAAAATGAAAAGCAAATTACAAATGATATCAACACGGCAATTATAAATGGACAGGCTGTTCACAGGAACGAGTTTGGGATTAACAGTGGAATCTTCTGGTCTCCTGCGAGCGATAAAATAGCTTTCTACAGAATGGATGAACTTATGGTTACCTCCTACCCTATTGTTGATATGTCAACAAGAATAGCTGAATTAAAACCTATTATATATCCTATGGCTGGAATGACCAGTCACCAAGTAACAATAGGGATATTTGATATACAAAGAGAACAGATTACTTATCTTAAAACGGGGGCACCTGACGATCATTATCTTACAAATATTTCATGGAGTCCAGACGGTGAATACATTTATGTAGCTGAGTTAAACAGAGAACAAAATCATATGAGATTTAACAGATATAATGCAATGACAGGTGATTTTGACAAGATGTTATTTGAAGAAAAACATCCTAAGTATGTTGAACCCCTAAATCCCATGCTATTCCTTGTGGACAATAATAATCAATTTATTTGGCAGAGTAAAAGAGATGGTTTTAACCATCTGTACCTATACGACACTTCAGGCAATTTAATAAAACAGTTAACAACAGGTGAGTGGGAAATTACAGATATTATTGGTTTTGATAATAATAGCGAAAATCTTTATTTTGTTTCTACAAATCCAACACCGCTTGAAAGGCACATTTACAGTGTGAATCTGAGTAATGACATAATTACACAGCATAGTTCCGTTCCAGGGACACATTCTGCCACACTTAGCTTATCAGGCAGGTATCTTATAAACTATTATTCAGCACACAACAATCCAGGTATGATTAACCTGATTGACACTCGTAATCAGAGAACAGATATACTAACATTTGCTCAAAATCCATTTGCAGGGTATGAGATACCGACAGTTGATGTTGGAACAATAAAAGCAGATGATGAAGTAAGCGATCTTTATTATAGATTGATAAAACCCGTTGATTTCGATGCAACTAAAAAATATCCAGTTATTGTTTATGTTTACGGAGGACCTCACTCACAGATGGTTAGTGATCGGTGGAGATACGGCTCAGGCGGATGGGAAATGTATATGGCACAAAAGGGGCATTTGGTGTTTGTAATGGATAACCGTGGAACTGCATACAGAGGATTAGAGTTTGAGAATATAATACACAGACAATTAGGGGTAATAGAGACTAAAGATCAAATGAGAGGAATAGAGTTTCTGAAATCACTTCCCTATGTTGATGATGATAGAATTGGAATTCACGGATGGAGCTACGGTGGATTTATGACTATAAATATGCTTCTCCGTTATCCTGATACTTTTAAAGTGGGAGTAGCAGGGGGACCTGTAACTGATTGGCGATACTATGAGGTTATGTATGGAGAAAGATATATGGATCAACCACAAGAGAACCATGAAGGTTACGAAGAAACGAGCTTACTAAATAAAGCTGACAGGTTACAATCTAGATTATTGATAATACATGGAGATGAAGATCCTGTTGTGGTTATGCAACACTCCTATCAATTTATTAAAGCTTGTATAAAAGCAGGGAAACATCCTGATCTATTTGTGTATCCGGGTCACGAACATAATATGATAGGCCCTGATCGTGTTCACCTACATGAACATATCACTCGATACTTTGATGATTTTTTACATGTAGATTGATGGTGTTTGAAAACTTGCTATATTTGTAATTAATTATGCAGTATAAACTTTTTCCGTCGGAACGATTTTCTTTTTTTAGTCTTAGCAGCGGTAGCTGTGGCAACTGTTATTATCTGGGAAACTCTTACTACGGAATACTTATTGATGCCGGAATAGGTCCTCGTGTAATCAAAAAAAGACTTGCAGAACATGGTGTGAAGATTACATCAATTATAGCTGTACTTATAACACATGATCATTACGATCATATTAAATCTGTTGGTAATCTGGGAGAAAAACTACATTTACCTATATATGCCACTCGCGAAGTGCATAAAGGAATAAAAAGAAACCCACAGATACAAAGTAATTTAAATGGATCTACTAAATATATTGAAAAAGGTAAAACTTTCCAGATTGAAGATCTTAGAATTACACCTTTTAATGTACCACATGATAGTAGTGATAACGTAGGCTATTTTTTTGAGTTTGATGGACAGAAGATGACTTTGGCAACAGATGTAGGTGTAATCACAGATGATGTAGCCAACTATATATGCAGAGCAAATCATTTGGTTATAGAAAGTAACTATGATGAAAAGATGCTGCATAACGGCCACTATCCATGGCATTTGAAACACAGGATAACCTCTGGAACAGGCCATCTAAGTAATCAACAGACAGCTGAATTTATTGCAAATAATTTTTCATCTAAACTTCGCAACATCTGGCTTTGCCATTTGAGTGGTGATAATAATAACCCACAACTAGCTTATGAGACAACAAGAAATCAGTTGTCACTTAAAGGAATTGAGGTTGGACAGCATGTTGATTTACATGTACTTGAGAGAAACACCTTATCTGCAAAAATTGAATTTTGAACCTAATGTCATTTGCACCAGTATTATTGTTTACTTATAATCGCCCCTCTCATACACGTCAAGCTCTTGAATCCCTGATGAGAAATGAGCTTTGCAATGAAACAGTGCTTTACATATATTCAGATGGATATAAAGATAATTCAGATAAAAATAAAGTACTAAAAGTACGTGAACTTATACACTCCATTGATGGTTTTAAAAAAATTCATATTAATGAGAATACTCAAAATGTTGGACTTGCGAAAAATATTATTAATGGAGTAACTAAGATTGTAAATGAGTATGAAAAAGTAATTGTTTTAGAAGACGATCTGATAATTGCCCCACATTTTTTAAGCTTTATGAATAATGCTTTAAATAAGTTTGAGGATGAAGAGAAAATTGGTCATGTACATGGATTTTGCTTCCCGATAGACGAGCTTCCAGAAACATTTTTAATTAAATGGACAGGTAGCTGGGGCTGGGGAACCTGGAAGAAAGCTTGGCAGAAATTTAACCCAAATGGACAAGAATTACTTTATGAAATAAATAGACGTAAACTAGCCAAGCAGTTTGATTTTGATGGGAAATATCCATACACCCGAATGTTAAAAAGACAGGTTAATGGTGAAAACAACTCATGGGCAATCAGATGGAATGCATCTCTTTTCCTCAATAATATGTTTTCGCTTAACACAGGGAAGTCTCTAATACAAAATATCGGCTTTGATGGAAGCGGTGTCCATAGTGGCAGTGATGAAATATATACTACTGATTTGTATGAGGAGGAACTTAAAATTGATATAACCGAAATTGTAGAAAACAAGTCAGCTAGAAAGGCATTTGAGAAATATTACAGTCGCACAAATTCATTTGAAGCTAAAGCAAAAAGAAGAATAAACAAGTTTTTAAGAAGGTGATAATTTATGAATGTCCTAATTATCAGCAAATCAGATTTAAATGGAGGAGCAGCAATTGCTGCATACCGATTAATGAATGCTTTGGAATCTGAGGGAATAAACGTAAAGATGGCAGTTGTTGAAAAAAAAACTGACAATCCGAATGTAGTTCAGGTTGGTAATAAATATAGAAACAAATGGAATTTTTATATCGAACGTGCCACTATCTTTATGAGAAACAAACTTTCTCGTAAAACACTTTTCGATGTTTCTGTTGCTAATACGGGTGAGTCTATTACAGAATTTGATGAGTTTAAGAATGCTGACATAATCCACTTGCACTGGATCAATCAGGGTATGTTGTCTATTTTAGAAATTGAGAAAATACTCCAATCGGGCAAAAAGGTGGTATGGACAATGCATGATATGTGGCCATTTACTGGAATTTGTCATTATGCAGGAACATGTAAGGCTTACATGGATAACTGTGGATATTGTCCTTATCTAAAAAGCTGCACCTCCAATGACCTGTCACACATAGTATTTAAACAAAAGATATTAACGTACTCTAAGGGAAAAATATCTTTTGTGGCCTGCAGTAATTGGTTAAAAGACATGGCTTTAAAAAGTCCAATTACTAAAGGTCATAACGTTGTCTCAATACCAAATCCAATTGACACAAATATATACCGCCCAATGGACAAAAAAATAATCCGAAATAATCTTGGCTTGCCTAATGATAAAAAAATTGTTTTATTTGCATCTGTGAAAGCATCCGACAAACGCAAGGGATTAGATTATTTAGTTGAATCTACCAAACTAATGACTCACCTTTACGACAATCTGCTTTTTATTATTGTCGGTAACCATAGTAATGATATAACTCAATTTGCTTTACCATTTAGAAGTGTGGGATACATCTCAACTGAAAATATGCCTGAACTATATAATGCAGCGGATCTTTTTGTTTCACCATCTTTGCAGGACAATCTTCCTAATACCATAATGGAAGCTATGGCATGCGGTATTCCATGTGTTGGATTCAGCACAGGCGGAATTCCTGAAATGATAGATCACTGCGAAAATGGATATGTAGCAAAAGATAAAGGTGCAAAAGATTTGGCATATGGAATTGAATGGACTCTCTTTAAAACTGACTATGAAAAAATTTCAATAAATGCAAGAAATAAAGTACTTAGCAGATACAGTATGAGCAAAGTGGCACAACAATATAAGGATACCTATATTAATGACAAATAAAAATAGACAACTGAGGGTTAGCTATATATAACAAAATAGTGTAGATATTTAAATTGGAATAAAAGTGAAGATGAATACTGCTGAAAATAATTATATTACCGATAAAGAATATTGGGACAGCTACTGGAGTAATTATCAATATGATAAGGTTACTGAAAAAGTGGTATTCGATAAGTATATACCGTTATTGATTAAAGGAGATAGTTTTATTGAAATTGGTGGTTTCCCAGGAGTATTTGCGACTACTTTTTATAAAAGAGGCATCAAAGATGTCACAATTTTAGACTATTACATTAACAAAAATATTGTACAAAACTTTGAAAAAATTAATGGCTTACCATCGGAAACGATTAAATGTATTGAAAGTGATTTTTTTGAATTCTCACCTGACAAAAAATATGATGTAGTCTTTTCTTTTGGCTTTATTGAACATTTCGAAGATACAGAAGATGTTATTAGTCGCCATATCGATTTACTCTCTAAAAATGGTCAACTCCTTATTATAATACCAAATTTTCTTGGGCTGAATGGAACTATTCAGCAAAATTTTGACAAACAAAATTTTGAAGCACATAATTTAAAATCGATGGAAATCACTTATCTGAAAAATATTATGAACAAGTTCAATTTCAAAGATTTAACTGTTGATTATATTGGAAAGCCAATGTTATGGTTGGAACCTAAGCCTGATAATAAGAATAAAAGAAAATGGATCAAAAAGCTTAGTTATGTTGTAAAAATATTTCCTGTCAAGGGGAGATTTTTATCCCCTTTTATTGCTATTTATGCAAAAAAATGAAAAAACTATCCGTCATAACTGTCACCTTTAATGCAGAACAAACATTAGAAAGAACCTTAAGAAGTGTCTACCTGCAATCCTATCAATATATTGAACATATTATAATTGATGGTAAATCAACTGATAACACTGTTGATCTGATTCAAAAACATGAAAGTGATATAATAAAATGGATAAGTGAACCAGATAAAGGTCTGTATGATGCAATGAATAAGGGCATCAAAATGGCAACGGGTGAATATCTATGCTTTTTGAATGCAGGCGATACTTTCTTTACTGAAAATACAGTAGAGTTAATTATGGAATCAGTTAATTCGACAGATATTATTTACGGCGAAACAGCGATTGTTGATGATAACGGTAAGTTCCTTCATATGAGGCGTTTGAGAACACCTGCAAAGCTAACTTGGAAGAGTTTCAAACAAGGCATGTTAGTTTGTCACCAGGCATTTATAATAAGACGTGCAATAGCAGAACCATATGATCTTAGTTATAATTTTTCATCTGATTTTGACTGGTCCATTCGTATGTTGAAGAAGGCAAATAGTATATTTAACTCACATCTTATTTTAGTAAACTACCTAAATGAAGGAATGACTACTACAAACAGGTATGTATCACTCAAAGAAAGGTGTAAAATTATGAATAAGCACTATGGTTATTTTTCCACATTTTTGTACCATATTTGGTTTCTTGTCCGATTTATAACTAAATAAAACCATTATAAAATTCCAGTCAGTAATATCTATCTTTATTTAAACAAATAAAATAAAGTAAAAGAAGTTCACATAATAATGAAAAGAAGAAAATTAAAGCTTGAAGAACTTAATCGTATAAACATTAAAGATTTTCGTAAAGCTGAAAAAACACCTCTAGTTGTAGTGCTCGACAATGTAAGGAGTCAGAATAATATTGGATCGGTATTTCGTACATGTGATGCATTTCGAGTAGAAGAGATTTTATTATGTGGTATTACTTCTACACCTCCCAATGCTGAGATACACAAAACAGCACTTGGAGCTGAGGATTCTGTAAAATGGAGATATTTCAAAGAAACAATCTCTGCACTAGATATGTTGAAACGAGAGGATTACATTGTATATTCTATTGAACAGGTAGAAAACAGCCAACCATTGGAGTCAATTAAGCCACATAAAAATAAAAAATATGCAATTATTTTAGGACACGAAGTACACGGTGTTGATCAAAATGTGATTAATTTATCTGATGGCTGTATAGAAATTCCTCAATATGGAACAAAGCACTCACTAAATGTTTCCGTTACAGCTGGAATCATAATTTGGGATTTCTTTAATAAACTGAGTCACTCACTTCATTTCTAATGAACAATGAACTATCCTTCCCAACGTTTCAATTCTAAAGCTTCACCATCAAACACTGCATAAGAAAAAAGAGTAATCCAATCACCCAGAATCACCACTCTACTTTTCTCAGCAATTGGTAAATTGAGTAAAATATGTCGATGTCCATAAATAAAGAAGTTTATATCAGGGTTAACCTTTAGTTTATCCTTTGAAAAACGGACAAGATACTCATTATCCTCGCCTAAGTATTCAATGAACCCACCTTTTTTACGACTACTGCTTGACCATGCATGAGCAAGTGGTATAGTCCACCTTGGATGTATTGCAGAAAAACACTTTCTCAGAAATTTACTGTGAAGTATTTTCCTAAGAAGATAAAATGATTTAGAATCATCGCCAAGTCCATCTCCGTGAGCAAGAAAAAATATTTTACCTAAAATATTAGTTATTAAAGGCTCGAAATGAAGTATCATTCCACATTCAGTAGACAAATAGTCGGTGAGCCATATATCATGATTCCCTATAAAAAAATGAATCTCCACACCTGAGTCTGTAACCTCTGCTAATTTACCAAGCAATCGTGTGAAACCTTTTGGAACCACATACTTGTACTCATACCAGTAGTCAAATATATCTCCCATAAGATAGATAGCATCAGCATCCTTTCTTACAAAATCGAGCCAGCGGCATAGTTTACGTTCTGATTCTAAAGAATCACCGTGTGTTTTTGCTCCAAGATGAGCATCAGCAAGGAAATATACTTTTTTACTCACTATTGACTATTTCTGTTTTGCAGAGGTCTTTGAGTCTCGGCTACATCATTCCTAATTCAAGTAAAGCCTCCTCACTCATCATAGATTGATCCCAAGGTGGATCAAATGTAAGATCAAGATTTACACTGCTTACCTCCTCTATAGACTCAACCTTCATCTGAACATCCATAAGGATAAAGTCGGCAGCAGGGCAGGCGGGTGATGTGAATGTCATCTCTATGGTAACATTATTAGCTTCATCTACATCCACATTATAAATCAAACCCAAATCATATATATTAACTGGTATCTCAGGGTCATAGCATGTACGCAACATGACCACAATTTTATCTTGTAATTCTTGTAATTCTTCGTTCATAATATTTCGTTTTCCTATTTAACTTAAATTCGAGCTAGTTATTAAATTTTTTCAGATAATACCTTCATCTGCAAAACTAAAATATTTATCACCACAAACAATAATGTGATCGAGTAATATTATATCCATCCAATGAGCTGCTTCTTTTAGTTTTTTTGTTATGAGTGTATCTTGAGGACTTGGTCTACAGTTTTCCGAAGGATGATTATGACCTAGAAAAATACCTGAAGCATAATACTTTAGTGCTTCTCTAAGAATTAATCTGATATCAACTACTGTACCTGATATTCCTCCGCGACTCACCTGAATTTCTTTTATAATTTTATTAGATCTGTCTGTGAGAAGCACCCATGTCTCCTCATGATTCAAATCAGTAAGTCGTGGGAAGAACTCTTCATATGCTAATCTTGATGAAGTAATTCTTCTACGTTTAGTTGGTTCACGAACTTTTCTCCTCCTCCCAAGCTCAAGAGCGGCAGTAATAGCTACTGCTTTTGCTTCACCTATTCCTTTAAATCTTTTTATCAGGTCAGTAACACTCATCTTAGCAAGCTTGTTCAAATCATTATCAGCCTCTTTCATAATACTTTTCCCCAATTCAACTGCACTTTGTTCACTATTGCCTGAACCTATTAAAATTGCTAATAACTCTGAATCAGATAGTACTAAAACACCTTTCATTAACAATTTCTCTCTTGGTCGATCTTCTTCTGCCCACTGCTTAATGCTTAACTTGTTCATGATAATTCACCTCTCTTTAACAAAACAAATGTACAAAAAGTTTGTACATATACATAGGCTAATAAAAATGAATACAAACATTAGAAAAGTTCATAGAAAGATACTGTTTCATAATTAATAGTAGATTACGAAATAAAAACAATGCAAAAAAAAGGCTGTTTTAAAAACAGCCTCATAGTATATTTTTTTAATTACACTCTTTTTATTCTCTAACTCTCTCTACATAAGAGCCATTACGAGTATCAATTTTAATTTTCTCTCCTGTATCTATAAAAAGAGGAACTCTAACTTCGGCACCTGTTTCCATTGTAGCCGGTTTTAAAGCATTTGTTGCAGTATCTCCTTTAATACCTGGTTCTGTATAAGTTACTTCCAGAACTACATGTACTGGCATTTCAGCAGTGAGAATCGTACCACTCTCAGCATGAATTTGTACTTCTACCACATCCCCTTCTTTCAAAAATTGTACACCTTCAATTTGTTCAGCCGGAATAGGAATCTGTTCATATGTCTCGGTATTCATGAAGTTGTAACCCATATCATCCTTATACAGATATTGAAATGATCTTCTTTCTATACGAACTTCTTCAACTCTAACACCAGAATTAAATGTTTTATCTATTACTCTACCAGTAGTTACATTTTTAAGTTTAGTGCGTACAAATGCAGCTCCTTTTCCTGGTTTTACATGAAGGAATTCTGTTATAAAGTAGTATTGACCATCAAGATCGATGCACATGCCGTTTCTGAAATCAGCGGTTGTTGCCATAAATATTTATTTGTTGTTTTCTTAAGTTAATTAATTGCACCAGATTGCAAAAATAGTTATTAGATATGTAAAAAACAAATGAATAATCTTTTGATTCACTGGAAAGTAAATAAATAGTTCGCAATAAAGTTCCATACTGCCGTTAACGCTATAGCATACACTTTTGCCAGATAAAAATTCATTTTTAATTTTTCGTGAAACAAATAGATTAAAAGGTTATTCAATGCCAAACCAATAAAAGAAATTCCTAAAAAGGACAAATATTCACGTCCAACTTCATTATTATTGCTTTGAAAAGTCCAAATGCGATTCAAAATATAATTCGTAGTAGCTGCAATTGTAAAACCGATAGAGTTAGATAGAAATTTATTCCACTTTAATTTCTCCTTACATAACCAAGTAAAAAAGAAATCAACTGCTGCTCCCACTAAACCAACAACACCAAACTTTAAAAATTTTATTAATAAATCTATTATCATTCAAAAACAACTTTCCATGGTTTATCTAATGTTGCCGAATAGACTCCAGGCGTTCCAGCTGCAAAATAGACATAATATTCACCTGGCTGATATTCAGGCAGATTAAATACAATTCTTCCTGAAATTGATCCTCCGGAATAAATTCTATCAGTTTCAAATGATGATAAAGACGACACCTTATTTAAAACAGTTTTTCCATCAATTACTGCAAAAAACACAAGTGACAATTGCAATGGCATAGCTGAGTGATATATATAATATGTGCTGTTGTAAAGATTTGTAACTGTTACTGCTAAATCATTAGTATTTCCTGTAATTAAAGGTGTTCCATTTATATCTGGAACAACTCTCAATCTCTTAAAAGGTTGATAATACTCTACCTCTTTAAGATTAAAAATAGATTCCCCGCTTTTTGTTGGTTCTACTCCTGTAGTATCACTTCTAAAATCGAGAACTACAGGAATATCACGATAATCTTCATCAAAATTCCAAATATCATACTGTGTATTTCTATAGTTCAATGCACCCATAGCGTGCGACTCTTTTTTTGTATAAAACCTATATTTAGAAGGCATCTGAAATCCAGATGTAAATACAACAGGACGATCTCCAGCAATTGCGTAGAGGTCTAATACTTTCTGTTTATCACCATGCCATTCTGTTTCAATAGGTAGAATATCAATCATTAGGAATATTCTGGCTGTTAAAATCAAAATTATTGAAGGTGCAACCACTTTATAGAGGTAACGTTTTAGTTTTATGTTTTCAATAGCCTCTCTAATTATTAATATAATCATTGGCACCAATGCAGCTATAGTCCAATGAGGTTCTACTCGACTTTTAAATGTCCAAACAGTAAAAAAGATTAAGAAACCAGCCATTAAGAATTTTAATGCTCGTTCGAAAAAATCTCTTTCCTTTCTTTTAATCAAAACATAAATACCTGCAATTAAAGTAAAAGGATTAAATACGGGCAGCTGATTTAAAATATAGTCAATCAAGTTGTTCCATTCAAATCCTCTGGATCTCTCAACAAGATGATATTTTAACGAAGGAAAATCATGGTTGAACTGCCATAAAATATGTGGAACATATAAAACTATCGAAATAATAATGGCAAAATAAAAACTTTTCTTTTTTAATAAACTTAGATTAGAAAATATAATCAATAATATTACAAAAGCACCATGATATTTACTATACATCAATCCTGCCATACATACTGACAACAGCAGAGCGCCTTTTAATGAGTAGTCATTACTGACATAAAACCGATAACTCCATAAAAAAAGTACTGTAAAAAATAAAAGAGGTGAATCTGGAGTGGCAATAAAACCATATGCCTGCAGCATGACGATTGAAGAAGAAACTATAAAAAACAGAAATATATTTTCTTTTGTATCTTTGATATTAAGTAGTTGATAGAGGACTAATAAAAAAACAATCTGCATTAACATTATTGTTAACCTCACTCCTAATAATGAATTTCCTGCTATTATAGTTCCAATTTTTATTAATAAAGCTATCATAGGTGGATGGTCGAAATATCCCCAGTCCAAGTACTGAGAATACACCCAATAGTATGATTCATCATTACCTATTTCGGTGAAAAGGGCTTGGATAACATTGAGTAAAAACCAAATGAATAGAATCAATAAAAAAAGCTGTTTAGCTTGTAAATGACTCCAAAACCGTAACTTTTCCATTATTCTTAAATGCTATAAGACCTGCATACCATCTAATACCAGCTTTATTACAAATAAAACAAATATAACCCACATTGTTCCTGAAATATGTTTCCACTTACCACTTAATGCTTTAAGGAAAACAAAAGACAACATACCAAAAACAATTCCCTGCGCGATGCTAAATGCAAAAGGCATCATAACTATAGTAAGAAATGCAGGCAGAGCTTCTGTCATATCATTGAAATTAATTTTCACAACTGAAGTTATCATGAAAAGTCCTACTAGAATCAAAGCAGGTGCAGTTGCTGAGGCAGGAACCATTAAGAATAAAGGTGCAAAAAATAGTGCCAAGAAAAACATTATTGCAGTTGAAAAAGCAGTTAACCCTGTTCGTCCACCTGCAGCAACACCTGAAGCACTTTCCACATATGATGTTACTGTACTTGTTCCTAAAACAGCTCCAAAAGTCGTTCCTAGTGCATCTGCAAAAAGAGCTTTTTTAATTTGAGGAAAACTGCCTTCATTGTCTGTCAGTCCAATTTTAGATGCAACACCCAATAATGTTCCAATTGTATCAAATAGATTCACGAACAAAAAGGTAAATACAACAATCAACATGTCAATCGTAAATATATTACTCCATTCAAATTTAAAGAAAATTGGAGATATGTCAGGTGGTAATGCAACCAGTCCTCCTGAAGGCGTCTGCACCAATCCCAATATTAAAGCAAAAACAGTAGCTGCAACTATACCTATTAGGAAAGATCCATGAATTTTCTTAAAATATAAAACAGCAGTAAGAATAAGTCCTAACGATGCAACCCAAACATGAGGATCAGACATAGCTCCCAATGTTAACATTGTATTCTCATCCTTAACAATTAGTCCTGCATTTTGTAATCCTAAGAAAGTAATAAAAAGTCCAATACCAACCGGAATCGCATCTTTTATAGTACTGGGAATACTTTTAACTATCATTTCTCGTACATTAAAGAAAGTTAGTATTACAAATATAATGCCTTCTATGAAAACTGCCGTCAGGGCCATCTGCCATGAATATCCAAGTCCCAGTACAACAGAGAAAGCAAAAAATGAGTTTAATCCCATTCCCGGAGCCTGAGCTATAGGTAAATTAGGTATGAATGCCATAAATAGAGTGCCCAAAACACTAGCAAGAGCTGTTGCAGTAAACAAAGCTGCTTTATCCATTCCGGATGCACTCAAAATATTTGGATTCACAACCAATATATATGACATCGTAAGGAAAGTGATAACTCCTGCTATTAATTCTGTTCTAACTGTTGTATTATTTTTCTTTAACTTAAAAATCTTTTCAAACATGATATTACTTTACTTAATTATTGAAAAATCCATTTGGTTGCTAGGGTTGGTATGATGTAGAATTTACTTTCATTGAACTTATTCACAAAATTATAGCTTAATTCTACCTCGCTGCCAAATGATAGATTTGGTGTGATGTTATACCATATTTGAGGCTCACTTAAAAAAACTATTTTTTTACCTTTAGCTTCACTGCCTTCAGTAAATGATTTATCCTCAGTCCACAAATCCATAAATCCAGACAAAGAAATCTTGTTGTTAGCAAGACTAGCATTCAAGGTAACAGTCCACTGTGCATCATTACTTATCTGTTCGAAAGCATTTAGTTTATATGCAAGATATGTGTTCATAAAAAAACCACCCAGATTAAATGGATATCCAAAACCAGCTAAATATGCGCCTGGAATAGAAAAGCCACCATCTGTCCCTCTTATTAAACCCAATCCACCATTATATTCAATATGTGGCAAAAGAGGGAAATCTCTTATTTTAAATTCTCTCGAAATTTCGCCATAAATTAAGCCACTATTGCCTTTATTAAAACTGAAGTCGAAATCTACAAACATAAATGTATTTCCCCATTTGTCAGGTTTATAAAATTCAAAGGTTGCAGTCAAATAGTTAACATCTGAAATCTCATCACCATACAGTGAATTACGTGGGTCAAAATGTAGTTGAAGATTTTGTCCGCTAACAGCTGATATAATGCAAAAAATAGCAGACATAAGCAAAATTTTACGTAACATACAAAAGAGTTAGAAGAAACGTTAATATAATTTGAACGCAAAAGTATTAAATTTAAATTTAAACGAAGTAGTATGTGTGGTTTTTTTCTTTTTTCATTATATTTTAAGGAGTTAACGCTTAAATTTGTATTTTTGTCTTTCTATACAAAATAATCAAACTAACATGAATGGATTAAAATACAACAACTTGGTGGTTTTCAATACACTAAGCAGAGAAAAAGAGCCGTTTATTCCTATTCAATCACCTTTTGTGGGAATGTATGTATGCGGGCCTACTGTTTATAGTGATATCCACTTAGGAAATTGTCGTACATTTATCTCTTTTGATTTGATTTACAGATATCTACTTCACCTAGGATATAAGGTGCGTTATGTTAGAAATATAACAGATGCCGGACATCTTGAGGGTGATAGAGATGAGGGAGATGACAAATTTGCTAAAAGAGCTAAACTCGAACAGCTTGAGCCTATGGAGATAGTACAAAAATATACAATTGGATTCCATGAAGTATTATCTCTTTTTAACACTCTTCCTCCAAGTATTGAACCCACCGCAACAGGTCATATAATAGAACAGATCGAAATGATCAAAAAAATATTGGACGCAGGTTTTGCTTATGTAGTTAATGAAACAGTCTATTTTGATGTTGAAAAATATAGCAAGGAACATGAATACGGTATATTATCCAATAGAAAACTTGAAGATTTACTGGAAGGTACTCGTGAACTAAGTGGACAGGACGAAAAGCGTGGACGTCTGGATTTTGCATTATGGATAGCCGCAAAGGCAGAGACATTAATGCAGTGGCCTTCGCCATGGGGAATGGGATTTCCCGGATGGCACATAGAGTGCTCTGCTATGAGTACTAAATATCTTGGAACATCATTCGATATTCACGGTGGTGGTATGGATTTGCTAGCTACTCACCATACTAACGAAATAGCACAGTCTAAAGCCTGTCATCACGATGAACCTGTCAAGTATTGGATTCACACCAATATGCTAACTGTTAATGGCGTTAGAATGTCAAAATCAGCAGGAAACGGTTTTTTACCTAAAGAACTTTTTAGCGGCGATCATCCTTTACTGGAACGAGGTTATTCTCCTATGACGGTTCGATTCTTTATGTTGCAATCTCACTATCGAAACACTCTTGACTTCTCAAATGAAGCTTTACAAGCAGCTGAGAAAGGGTATAAAAAACTTATGGACAGTATGGCTATTCTTGATAAGATTTTGCCTTCTGATGTATCTTCAGTAGATATAACCAATCTGGAAGAAAAATGCTATGCAGCAATGGATGATGATTTTAGTAGTCCAATATTAATTGCTCATCTATTTGATGGTGTTCGTATTATAAACTCCTGTAACGACAAAAACGAAACGATTACTTCAGAAGATCTTAAAAAACTAAAATATATCATGCATACCTTTGTTATTAACATACTAGGCCTGACAAACGAAACAAAAAGTTTATCAGGTAGTGATGTAATCGAAGGATTAATGAACTTAATTTTGGATATAAGAAAGAACGCACGTGAAAATAAGGACTGGTCTACTTCGGATAAAATACGTGACGAATTGAAAGCTGCTGGGGTTGAAATAAAAGACACCAAAACAGGTGCTGAATGGAGAATATAAAAAGAGTTACATTTGCTTCTAAGTTAGGTGTTGTTGCTGCCGCTGCAGGTTCAGCAGTCGGACTTGGAAATATCTGGAGATTCCCAAGCCAAACTGCAGATGGTGGAGGAGCTATTTTTATTTTTGTGTACATTGCATGTATTCTCTTTTTTGGTATCCCAGTGATGATGGGCGAATTTATAATCGGGAGATCTGCTCGTGCAAATACGGCAGGAGCTTTTGCTATACTTGCTCCTGGCACACAATGGAAATGGATAGGTCGTATAGGTGTACTCACAGGATTTATTATTATGGGGTTCTATATGGTTGTAGCAGGCTGGACTTTCATCTATTTCACTCAATCAATTACAGGTAATCTTCACACAGTAACAGATTTTAATTTACACTTCAACAATATCCTAAATAACCCTTTTCAGCAGTCAGCTTGGATGATTGTATTCACATTACTAACTGCATTTTTTATAATTTCAGGAGTAAGAAAGGGAATAGAGCAGTCAGCTAAGATTTTTATGCCTCTTCTTTTTATGTTATTAATAATTTTGGCAGTAAGATCTATTACACTTGATGGTGCTACAAATGGACTGAATTTCCTTTTCAAACCCAATATGGAGCATGTTAAACAAACAGTCTTCCTTGATGCAATGGGTCAAGCTTTCTTCTCACTTTCTATAGGAATGGGATGCCTTATTACTTATGGCTCTTATTTCAATAAGAATGTAAACTTGCCTAAAACAGCTATTCAGGTTTCTATACTTGATACCTTGGTTGCTATACTGTCAGGTGTTATTATATTTCCAGCAGCTTTTGCGCTTACATCCAATCCTGATACTATTGTAAATGAGCTGGTTGCAGGAGGCCCTGGCCTGCTTTTTATAACAATACCCGAACTATTAAATCAAATGCCTGCTTCAATGGTATGGTCTACTATGTTTTTCTGTCTTTTGGCTCTGGCGGCACTAACTTCCACTATTTCTTTAATGGAAGTGGTAACTGTTTATATGTATGAGGAATATAAGATATCTCGTAAAAAAAGTACAATATTAGTAACATTAGGTGTAATTATACTTGGACTGATTTCATCATATTCTTCTCTTTTCTTTAATTTACTTGATATGATTTCTGCTAAATATATGCTACCTATTGGAGGATTATTTATAAGTATATTTATTGGGTGGTATCTTGAAAAAAGAGTAGTTACAGCACAAATTACCAATGAAGGAAAACTTAAATTTAGCATCGGATTTTTAAAACTCTATATTTTCCTTTTACGTTATATTGCACCAATTGCAATCCTATCAATATTTATATATGGTCTAGCAGGGTAAACACTAAAACAATATAAAAATGAACTATATCCGTAAAACATATTGTTTAAAATATTATTTTTGTATTAAAACCCCATTTTTACAATGAAATTTCAATATAAAATCTATCCACCGGAAACGGAAACTATACGAACAACTATTCATCTTCCGGCTTCAAAAAGTATTAGCAATAGAGCTCTAATTCTTAATGCGTTGAGTTTAAGCTCTGCTCCAATTAAAAATCTATCTGATTGTGAAGATACAAAAGTTCTTATTGATGCATTTAATTCAGATTCAAATCAATTCGATATTAAAGCTGCCGGAACAGCAATGCGTTTCCTTACAGCTTTTCTAGCCGGAATGGAAGGCGAATGGATTTTAAAAGGAACTAACAGAATGCATCAGCGCCCAATACACCCGTTGGTTGAAACTCTTGTTGCATTGGGTGCTGATATAGAATATCTTAAAAAAGAAGGATTCCCCCCTCTTCTTATTAAAGGCAGGAAACTAAAAGGTGGAGAAGTATATTTGTCTGGAGATATAAGCTCACAATTTATCTCTGCGGTATTAATGGTTGCACCATTAATGGAAAAAGGGCTAATCATGCATATTGAAAAAAATATTGTGTCTAAACCATATATAGATCTAACTATAAGCATGATGTCTAAATGTGGTGTAAATGCGAGATGGGAAGGAAATGAAATAACAGTTAAACCACAAAGCTATAAAGCTGTAGATATGATTGTGGAAGCAGATTGGTCTGCAGCTTCTTACTGGTACCAAATTGCTTCGCTTAAACCTGGCTCAGAAATTAAATTACTAGGTGTGATGAAGGAAAGTTTGCAGGGTGATTCAAATGTAGCAAATCTTTTTACTGATCTTGGTGTAACGACAGAGTTCATTCCAGACGGAATTATCATTCGCAGTCAAAAGAAAAAAACAAAGAAATTTTTTCACAATTTCATAAATGAACCCGATCTCGCTCAAACTTTTGCCGCAACTTGTTGTTTTAAAAATGTGCCTTTTCTCTTTTCAGGAGTCCAAAGCCTAAAAATCAAGGAAACTGATCGTATACAAGCTTTAATAAATGAACTAAAAAAGCTCGGCTATGTACTCAAAGAGAGTGAAATAGGTATGCTTGAATGGGATGGCGAACGTTGTACACCTGATAAGGAGCCGGCAATAGACACTTATGAAGACCATAGAATGGCAATGCCTTTTGCACCGGGAGCCATTACAAATAAATCAATAATAATAAACGATCCGGATGTAGTATCTAAGTCATATCCAAAATTCTGGGAAGATTTAAAATATGCCGGATTCATAATTAAAGAAAGGAAATAAATTTATGCAACCCATTATTTTGTTTATTGCTATTGTACTTTTTTTTATTGTAGCACTTGCAATCACTAATTATATACAACATAAAAGAGGAAATACAACTGAACGTGAATTACCTCCTCCTTCAATTGACCTAAGTCAGGGAGGATGCTGTGGTGCTCACGAAGTGTGTGAAAAAGATAGTCTTATTGCAGCATTTGTTGAAGAACCTGAGTACTTTGATGATGATGAACTCGATAAATATTCAAACCGAGATTCATCAAGATTTAACGATGAAGAAGTTGAAGAATTCAGAGAAGTGTTTTATACAATTTTGGATGAAGAGAAGCCAAAATGGGTTAGAAGCCTGCAGCTAAGGAGTATATCTGTACCCGATCAGATGAAAGATGAAGTACTAATGTTTGTAAATGAGTTGAGGATGCAAAAAATGCACGCTTGATGTAATTTTTAATAATGAATATTCTTGAACTTTTAAACTATGCCTTTTTTCGGAATGCGATTATTGGAAGTCTCTTTGCAAGCATAGCCTGTGGAATCATTGGGACATATGTTGTCTCAAGACGATTGGTATTCATTAGCGGAGGAATAACACATGCATCTTTTGGAGGATTAGGCATAGGATTTTATTTTTCTCTGCCACCCATACTATCTGCGATGGTTTTCTCTATTTTATCTGCATTTGGCATTCAATGGTTATCTAGCAAACAAGGTGTCAGAGAGGATTCAGCAATTGCAGTCTTCTGGTCTCTTGGTATGGCTATTGGTATCGTTCTAACCTTCCTAACTCCGGGATATGTCCCTAACCTTTCTGAATATCTTTTTGGAAACATACTTACCATTACACAAACTGATATTATATCTTTAATTATTTTATCAGTATTCCTTGTGTTGTTTTTTGCACTATTTTATTATGATATACTCTCTGTATCATTCGACTCTCAGTTTGCTAGAACTAGACGAATACCAACTAAGTTTATTGAGTATACTATGATGCTATTCATAGCAGTTACAATAGTACTCAGCATTCGACTGGTAGGAATTATACTCCTTATGTCACTAATTACTATTCCACAAATGACAGCTAACCTGTTCACAATTAACTATTTTAAAATAATATCACTTTCTGTATTATTTAGTTTTACTGGCTGTCTGGCTGGTCTTATCCTCTCCTACTCACTAAATATTCCATCCGGGGCATTTATAATTTTTATACTTATTATTATGTACTTCATAGCTAAGGGTATAAAAGCAATAGCATTGCATAATACAAATAAAACTATTACTGATACTGTAAAACAATAAAACTCGTTTTTTACAGTTTTAAATAAGAGTAATAGAATTGCAAGCTTAATTGAAAGAAAAAACAAAAAATATCTCTTTGTTATTACTATGTGTTGTTCTTGGTTTAAGTTGTTCAACTAAGAGAAACACCTCCTCAACACGTGCGTATCACGAATTAAAGACTCGCTATAATATTTTTCATAATGCTAGATTATCCTATGATAATATACTGGAAGATCAATTAATTTCCATCCCTAGCAACGGATTTGAATTATTATCGTTTTATCCGACATCTGATGTTAGATATAACGGGCAAGTGGGGGGACCATTCGACATTGTTATAGACAAAGCTGAAAGAGCAATAAGCGAGCATTCAATTTCAGCTAAACCAAGAAGAGATCCAACCAAGGCATACTCAGATGATTACAGAAGATGGTTGAATCAAGAGGAGTTTAATCCATTTATAAGTAATGTATGGCTACTTTTAGGAAAAGCTCACGTTCA
This sequence comes from uncultured Proteiniphilum sp., assembly GCA_964622945.1. Taxonomy (GTDB): domain Bacteria; phylum Bacteroidota; class Bacteroidia; order Bacteroidales; family Dysgonomonadaceae; genus Proteiniphilum. The sequence continues at coordinate 9,939 of CAZURM010000001.1, read as the reverse complement.
AAATGGTGATTATGAACAGGCTATATCAGTTTTTTCTAATATGTTAAGAATGTTCTCTAATGATACAGATGTGCTTACTGAAGTTCAAATATGGATGCTGAGAGCTTATATCGAAATGAATAAGTTTTATGATGCACAAAATTTAATATATATACTTGAAACACGCAAAATATCAAATGATTTAGATAAACTTTTTAACGAGACATACACCCATTATTTAGTTGAAAGTCAGCAATTTGAAGAAGCAGCATCTTTTATCAGAAAAGTAGTTGACGAAAGTAAAAGCTCTTTGCGTAAGAAATGGCTGCAGTTTATGCTTGGACAGGTTTATACATTAATAGAAGATTATGAAAATGCAAATAAAGTCTTTGAAGATTTAAAAGGACTTAGCACTCCTAAGGAGCTAAATGTTTATGCATCAGCTTATCAGAAAGCTTTCTCTGCGGGAGAAGAGCAAGCCGACTCAATAGCTCATTTACTCAGGCAAAGCATCATTAGCAAAAAAATCAATATCCAAAATATACCTGAATCATCAATATCAACCACAGCTTTATATTCTTCAAATCTTCATAGAGACTCATTTCAGTTATTCTGGGAAGCACATTTAACTAAAAATTTAAATTACTCAATTATTAAAAATAATCAGCAGCGGGAAACAGAACGAATGTTTTTATCAAACAATCTTTCACCTCATATGCTTATTCTTTTACCTTCAGATTTATATGATACAATAAATGAAGTGCTGTTTTATACTGCAAATTTTAATTTCTCTAATTTCAAACGTCGAACATTTAACATCACTCCTATTCGAATAAATAAGACAAATGCACTTAAACTGGAGTCATTTTCCTCATTAGATGACGCCTCAAATTATTTACAAATGCTAAGAGCAGATTCTATCTATAATTCCTCCATATCAAGCATTATAACACCGATTATTATCTCAAATGAAAATTTTAATATCCTACAAAACAGAACTTTGAATGACTATATACTGTTTTATGAAGCTAATATTGATATTATGCCCGAGCAACTATCCTCTACAGTATCATCACCTAAAATTGACAGTCTATTAAAAATAGAAACCAATATTGAGAATATTTTTTTAGAAGAAGTGTTACCTTTGGAGCTTAATTCAATTTATTACCCTCAAACTATCCTAATAGAGTCATACGAAATAAAAACAAAAGATAAAGAAATAAATGATTTAAAATCGTCTCTTGAACAAAAAGCAGCTATGCTGTTGGAACAGACGAAAAAATCATCAACTATAAATGACAGAACTGAACAATTGAAAGAGAGAGAACGGCTCAGGGAAGAGAGGATAAAACAACGAGAACAGGATCTTAAAGAAAGAGAAAGGGAAAGAGAAAGAGAAATCAAGCTGAGGGAAGAAGAACGTGAACGAAAAATAAATGAACAAAACAGAAGTAGTAGATAAATAATTTGTAATCAACCAATAAAACAAAATAATAGTGAAAGAGATTGTTTTCGCAACTAACAATAAACATAAGCTTGAGGAAATACGTAAGATTACTAATAACAAACTGAAGATTTTAAGTCTAGCCGACATAAACTGTTATGAAGATATAGATGAAACAGGTACGACCTTAGAAGCAAATGCACTTATAAAGGCAAGGTATGTAAAAAATAATTATGGCTATGATTGCTTTGCTGATGATACCGGCCTCGAAGTGGAGGTACTTAAAGGTTTACCAGGTGTTTACTCTTCTCGCTATGCGGGAGAAGCATGTAGATCGGCAGATAATATTAAAAAACTACTTGCGATTTTAAAGGATACTGAAAATAGAAAAGCACGGTTTAGAACAGTAATTGCTGTCATTTTGAATAATAGAGAGTATTTTTTTGAAGGTATTGTAAATGGAGTAATTTATTTAGAAGAAAAAGGCGATAACGGTTTTGGATATGACCCTATATTTCAGCCTGAAGGTTACAACAATACCTTTGCAGAGCTTGGTGATGATATTAAAAATAAAGTGAGTCATCGTGCCTTGGCAAGTGAGAAATTAATGAAATTCCTGATGAATGAGTAGATTATAAAATAATGCTTATCTTTGAGTATTATCATCTTAAAACACTAAAATTAATCTATGACAACAAATAACATTCGCACCGGTATTATTGGATTTGGTCTATCTGGTCGCGTATTCCATGCACCCTTTATTGATGCAGTAGAGGGATTTGAACTTTCTAAAATAAGTACTACAAACCCTGAAAGACAGCAAACAGCCAAAGAGCGATATCCTTATACAGAAATTGTTTCTAAAGTAGATAGTATAATTAATGATACAAATATCGACCTTGTAATCGTTACTTCACCAAATACAGACCATTTTCATTGGTCTAAAAAAGCACTACTTGCAGGAAAACATGTAGTAGTAGAAAAACCATTTACAGTTAATGTTGCTGAAGCTGATGAACTAATCGAAATTGCAAAGAAGCAAAATAAAATTCTTACGATATACCATAACCGTCGTTTCACCAGTGATACTAAAACAGTTAAAAAACTACTTGACAGTAAACTGCTGGGAGAAATTGTTGAATATGAATCTCACTTCGATAGATACCGGATTAATCCAAGACCAGGGGGTGCATGGCGTGAAGAACCACTCCCCGGATCAGGAATTTTTTACGACTTAGGTTCGCATCTAATTGATCAGGCTCTGTGGTTTTTTGGCATGCCAGAGGCAGTAACCGCTAATATCAAAAAACAAAGAGAATGGGCAAAAGCTGACGATTATTTTGATGTAAGGCTTCACTATAAAGGGTTAACTGCAACGCTGAAGTCTGGCATGATTTGCCGTATTCCGGGACCGACATACTTGCTTCATGGCACAAATGGATCTTTTGTTAAATATGGACTCGATGTCCAAGAGGCTAAGCTTGATGGTGGTGCCAAACCTTTAGGGAAAGAGTGGGGAAAAGAGCCTGAAGAGATTTGGGGAACCATAAACACTGAATATAAAGGAATTAAATTTCAAGGTAAGCTTGAAAGTGAACAGGGCGACTACAAAGATTATTTTATTAACCTGAGAGATGCAATTAACGGAAAAAACGAGATTATTGTGAAACCTGAAGAAGCACGCAATGTCATGAAGATTATTGAGCTGGCCTTCCAAAGCAGTAAAGAAAAAAGAACTATTGAAGTTCGCTAATCACTTTGGGTCGATAGAAGTTATTAGTTTTTTAGCTGCAGCATCTATCGACTCTTCACTATCTAACAGGGAAATAAACTTACTCCCAATAATAGCACCTGAAGCTTCTCTACATGCAGCTTTAAAAGTTTCTTTGTTAGATATACCAAAACCAATAAGTCTAGGATTATTAAGCTGTATCTCATTCACACGACGAAAATAATCCAGATTTTCATTGCTGAACTTATCTCTGGCACCAGTTACTGTAGCAGCTGAAACCATATATATAAAACCAGAAGTGTTGCGGTCAATCAATTTGATTCGCTTTTCTGATGTTTCAGGGGTGATTAACATTATAATGTGCAGTCCATATTTTTCTGCAACTGACCTATAAGACTCCATATATTCAGCAAAAGGCAGATCGGGTATTATTAATCCATCAACTCCGCAACTCGCTGCTTCTTTGCAATAGTTATCAAAGCCAAACTGAATGATTGGGTTTAGATAACTCATCATAACTAAAGGAATAGATACTGTTTGACGGATATCTGATAATTGTTTAAAAAGTACTCTAAGACTCATGCCATTTTTTAGGGCTTGTGAGCCTGACGACTGAATAACAAGACCATCAGCCATAGGATCGCTAAACGGAACACCTATTTCAAGCAAATCAACTCCATTTTCTTCAAGTGACTGAATCACTTTAACAGTGTCATCGAGCTTAGGGTAACCGGCTGTAAAATAGACTGACAAAATATTGTTCTTCTTATCCTGGAATAGTTTATCGATTCTGTTCATTTTTTATTTAGTATTTATTTTCACAATCAACCGACTGTGTTTTCTTGTTTTATCGTAATTGCTTTATAAAAATTTCTATAGCTTCAATGTTTTTTACAGCGGGAGATACTTCAAAACGGCTGTTAATATCTATACCTGCAAATTTAGGATGACTGAATGATTTTATTCTTTCAACATCTTCAGGTGAAATACCTCCACTTAAGATAAAAGGCGTTTCACCTTGATAGCCTGCCAACTTGCTCCAGTTGAATTTTTCCCCTGAACCACCATATAGCTCTGTCTTAGTATCAAATAAATAATAATCGCATTTACCTTCATATGCATGAAGTTGTGCATTTGGTATAAATCCATCTTTATCAATACCGAAAGACTTTATTATCTTATACCCTTCTTCCTTTAAATTTATGCAATACCATGGCGGCTCACTACCATGAAGTTGAATTATATTGAGATGATTGTCTGATGCTCTCTCACGAATAACTTGAGGATTTTGATTTACAAAAACTCCTATTTTTTTTATATGAGATGGAAGATATTTTATTTTTTTTCCTACATAACGTTGAGAATGAGAATAAAACACAAAACCCATCCAGTCTATATTCAGCTGTTCTAACTTACGAATATTCTCTTCGTCACGCATACCACATACTTTTATAATCATAGCTTGTAAGTTTACACAATATCTTAATATTCACGCTTTTCCTTATAAACATTATATCATCTCAATCTGCTGAATGAAATCCTTCAAGCTTTCTTTGGGGCTACCTGACCTCATAAAATATTCACCAATAAGAAACCCTTTATAGCCGGCATCTCTTAACTCTTTTACAACATTTGCATCAGATATACCACTCTCTGAAACCCATACTGCATTTTTTGGGAGGAGGTCGGCCATGAGAAACGACTTCTGCAAATCGGTTTTAAAACTACCCAGATTTCTATTATTGACACCTATCAAATTGTTGAGTGGTGTAATATAGTCTGTTTCTTTTTCATCATGTAATTCCAATAAAACATCCAGCTGCAATTGATGAGCAAGTTCAGTAAATAATTTGGACTCTTCCAATGTGATTGCAGCTGCAATTAATAGAATTACGCTTGCTCCTGCAAGTTTTGATTCATAAATCTGATACTCATCCACAATAAAATCTTTTCTCATAACTGGAATTTGTACATTTTTTATCGTAGTACTCAAGTCTGAAAGTGTACCTCCAAAGTATTTTTCATCTGTAAGAACAGAAAGAGCTGAAGCGCCTGCCACCTCATATTCTCTTGCAACTACTGTAACGTCTGCCTCACGATGCAACCATCCTTTACTTGGTGAGCGTCGTTTAAATTCTGAAATAATACCTGTTTTAGAGTTCTCTAATGATTCTTTTAAAGAATGAAACTCAATTTCGCCTTTTTGTGAAAGTTGCTTTTCAAGTTCTGCTAATGCGAATAGCTCTTTTTGTCGTTCAACTTCTATTCTTTTATATGCAACTATTTCGCTTAAAACATCCTTCATTATTTTCATTTTTTAAATTTTAATATTGTATGTTTTGTTGATTACACTGATTCAGGAGTTAATCTCAATAAACTTTTTAAGCACTTTAAAAGCCTTCTTTCCATAAAGAGATTCACGTGCAATCTCAAGGCAATCATCTATCGATTTGTCTTGATCAACAGTCTGTATACCAAAAGCTGCATTCACTAACACAACATTTATTTGGGCATCAGTAGCATTGCCATTCAACACATTTCGAAATATTTTTGCAGCATCTTCGGGAGTATCTCCTCCATAAAGATCTTCATCTTTTATCCGCTTAAATCCAAGATCATTAGGCATAAGAAGTTGCTCTCCTCGATTAGAAACAATTTTAAACTGACTGGTCAATGAGATTTCATCGTAGCCATCCATACTGTGAACAATTGAAAATTTTTTGTTTTCTTCCTGATAGATATAACTGTAAAGTCTTGTCATTGCCAGATTATAAGCTCCAAGCATCTGATACTCCGGCTGAACAGGATTCACAAGTGGCCCCAGTACATTGAAAAAATTACGTACTCCCAAACTCTTTCTTACAGGTGCAACGGCTTTCAATGCGGGACTAAACATTGGGGCATGTAGATAAGCAAGATTACATGCATCTAAACTTTTACGTAATAAATCACTATTTGTTGTAAACTTTACACCTTGTTGTTCAATCACATTACTGGCACCGCTAATTGAAGTGACACCATAATTACCATGTTTAACCACGTTATAACCTGCTCCGGCAACTACAAAGCAGGCTATTGTTGAAATATTGAAAGTATTTTTTCCATCCCCACCGGTTCCTACTATATCCAGAGGTGAATAATCAGATAAATCCAACCCTACTCTCATTTCCAAGAGAGCATCCCTGAAGCCAAGAATTTCATCAACTGAAATACTTCTCATCAAAAAAGAGGTTATTAATGAAGCAATCTGCGTCTCGGGTATACCTCCCTTAACTATGTCAATAAGTACAAGCCTTGCCTCTTCTCGTGTAAGATAGTTGTAGTCAAACAGTTTATAAAGTATATCTTTCATTTTAAATCAAACTTTTCAGTCTAAGAAATTTTTAATAATATTTGTTCCTTCAGGTGTAAGTATCGACTCAGGATGAAACTGTACTCCATGCAGATCCAGAGTCTTGTGTTTCAGAGCCATAATATCTCCGGCACTATCTTCAGCTGTTATCTCAATATCAGTTGGAAGATTCTCTTTTGATACAATCCAAGAATGATAGCGACCTACAAGTATCTCTTCAGGAATCTCGGCAAATATATAATCATCTCCAATAATTTTTATAGGAGTTTGTACTCCATGAAATACAATAGGAATATTAATCAGTTTAGCACCAAACACCTTAGCAATAGCCTGATGTCCAAGACATACTCCCAGAATACTTTTATTTTCTGCAAACATCTCAATCAAGTCAAGCATCACACCTGCATTCTCTGGAAGTCCCGATCCTGGTGAAAGAATTATTTTATCATATCGATTTACATGCGACATATCAATTTTATCATTACGTATTACATCTATCTCACTATACCCCAAAGATTTGACGATGTGAACTAAATTATAAGTAAATGAGTCATAATTATCAAAAAGTAGTATTTTCTTTGTTTTCATAATCTTGATATTATATATCAAAGTGCTGTTATATAGAATTATAAAGAGAAGTGGCATTATCAATGGCAAGTTTAAGCGCATCAAGTTTACTGTTTACCTCATTAAGTTCATAATCTTCATCACTTAGTGAGACAACACCTGCTCCCGCTTGATACCATAACTCATTGTTACGGCTGACGAAAGTACGTATAGTAATTGCTTGATTTAGACTCCCATTCATTCCAATAAAACCAATACATCCACCATAGGCTCCACGATTATGTGATTCTATTTCAGATATTAACTGCATTGCACGTACTTTGGGAGCACCTGATAATGTTCCTGCCGGAAATGTATCAAAGAATGCTTTAATTGGATCAGTATCATCATTCAATACCCCACTAACACGTGATACAAGATGAATTACATGGGAGTAAAATTGTGGTTCTTTGAAAAAATCTACCTTCACGTTGTGAGCATTGCGACTTAGATCATTTCGTGCCAAGTCAACCAGCATAACATGTTCCGCATTCTCTTTCTGATCATTTAATAAAAATTCCACCCTATCCATGTCCTGATTATAATTACCTGTACGCTTGGTAGTACCAGCTATGGGATCAATACTAATTTGTTTACCTTCAATTTTACAATGTCTTTCAGGTGATGACCCAAATATTCGGTAGCCACCAAAATCAAAGTAAAATAGATAGGGCGATGGGTTAACAGAACGTAGTGAGCGATAAACTTTAAAGTCGTCACCCGAAAACGGTTGAACAAATCTTCGGGAAAGAACTATCTGATACAGGTCGCCTTTCTTACAATGCTCTACACCGGCTTTCACAAACTGTTTATACTTTTCGTCAGAAATTGTACTGTATTCATTACCTTCTTTAAAGAAGTTGTAGGTGGCAAAATTACGTTGGTTAATAAGTGACTCAACCTTATGAAGACTGCTTAGTTCATCGGTTTCCAACAATTCTATCAATGTTATTTCATCTGTAAAATGGTTAAATACCAAAATATATTTATAAAGAATATATAACAGATCAGGAGCATCATTGCGTTTTTCTTTACTCTCTTTGATGTTTATGTTTTCAGTATATCTCACACAGTTGAAAGTGGTGTAACCAAATAGGCCAATTTTGTCGTTGTCAGCACCTGTCACTTCAAATTTATTAATGAACCTGTTTAAAACATCGGAAATTGTAAAATCTTCTGAAAGAGATTTGCTCTCTTCAACTTCGTCGGAAAACCACATAGTGCTTACACCTCTGTTTACTTCAATGCGGGCCATGGGCTTAAGTGCTAAATAAGAAATGCTATTTTCGTTTACATGAAAATCAGAACTTTCCAGTAAAACTGACTGTGGGAATGAGTCCCTTACTTTCAGGTAGATACTTACAGGTGTATGAAGATCTCCCATGATTTTCTTACTGTTTGTATGAAATTTATAATTCATAGTTGTTGTTATTTGATATTATTCAAAATTGCACCTCATATTTAAAATAGGTTTCTAAGTCTTTGTCACCTCTTCCTGAAAGAGTTAGTACTACAATATCCTTAGGTTTGAAATCTACCTTTCCTAAAACAGCTAACGCGTGTGCCGATTCTAAAGCAGGTATAATTCCTTCATTACGTGTAAGCTCAAAAGCTGCTTGCAATGCTTCATCATCATTTACAGCAAATACCTGAGCACGCTTCTCCATACTTAGATTTGCATGAATTGGTCCAACACCCGGATAATCTAATCCAGCTGATATTGAGTACGCTTCAGTAATTTGTCCATCTTCTGTCTGCATAAGTAAGGTTTTGCATCCATGTAGAACACCTTCAGTACCCAAATGTATAGTAGCTGCCGACTCTCCGCTTTCAATACCTTTACCACCTGCCTCAGCTAAAATAATTTTTACTTTATCATTATCTAGATATTCGAAAATAGTACCTGCAGCATTACTGCCACCACCAACACATGCAACTAGGTAGTCAGGATAATCCCTACCCTCTTTTTCGGAAAGCTGTGCTTTTATCTCTTTGCTTATGACCGATTGCAAACGTGCTACTAAATCAGGATAAGGGTGTGGCCCTATGGTGGATCCTATTATATAGTGTGTGTCAGTAGGGTGACTACACCAGTCGCGTATCGCCTCATTAGTAGCATCTTTCAATGTCATATTTCCAGAGGCTACGGGAACAACCGTAGCACCAAGCATTTCCATCTTTTTCACGTTAACATGCTGACGTTCAACATCTGTCTTGCCCATATAAACAGTACAGGGCATTTGCATTAATGCGCAAACAGTTGCAGTTGCAACACCATGTTGGCCAGCACCTGTTTCAGCAATAACACGTGTTTTCCCCATCTCACGAGCAATCAAAATCTGCCCAATAGTATTATTTATTTTATGAGCGCCTGTGTGATTAAGATCTTCACGCTTAAGATAAATTTTTGCACCAAAACGCTCTGACAACTGCCGTGAATGGTATAAGGGAGAAGGGCGTCCAACATAATCCTGCAAAAGCTGATTAAAGTCTTGCTGAAACTGTTTGCTATCCATTATTGGCAAATATGCTTTCTCAAGGTCATTTACGCATTTATGAAGAATCTCCGGTATATATGCTCCACCAAATTTACCATAATAACCTCTTTCGTCTACTGAAAACCGTTTCATATTGTTAATGTTATATTTTATTTTTTTGTTTTTTTATTATAGAATAATTATGTAAATACAGATCTATGCAAGTAATACATTTAATAAACCCTCTTAAAACTCAAAAAGCCCGCCGCAGGATTGCGACAGGCTCTTTTTTAAATTATATTTTTTATATACTTATTTCAAGACATAGCTGCTCTTCCTTACGACTTTT